>CAZMMY010000048.1:7225-8942 GCA_964567495.1 uncultured bacterium | reverse complement strand
ACAGGCCGACAGCCTGAAGCCCGCCGCCGAACACCTGGCCAAACTCTTGAACAGGAAAGTTGATCTTCTCCCGGATTGCGTCGGCCCGCAAGTTGAAGCCCGCGTCGCTTCCATGAAGGACGGGGAAGTCGTCATGCTGGAAAACGTGCGTTTCCATGCGGAAGAAGAAAAAAACGAACCCGAATTTTCCAAGCAGCTCGCAAAGCTCGGCGACATCTATGTCAACGACGCGTTCGGCACTGCGCACCGAGCGCATGCTTCGACCGTCGGCGTGACCAAGCATCTGCCCGGCGTCGCGGGTTTCCTCCTCAATAAGGAAGTCACGTACTTCTCCAAGGCCATTTCGAACCCCGAACGCCCGTTCGTGGCCATTCTTGGCGGCGCGAAAGTCGTAGACAAGGTGAAGCTCATCTCCAACCTCCTTGAAAAGTGCGACATGATCATCGTCGGCGGCGCCATGGCTTATACCTTCTACAAGCTGATGGGCATCAAAATCGGCAATTCCAAATTCGACCCGGCGGGCGAACAGGCTGCCAAAGACGCCATGGCTAAATCCAAAACCAAGGGCGTCCCGCTCATCCTTCCCGTCGATCGCGTGATCGCGGAAAAAATGGAAAAAAACGTCGCGACCAAAGTCGTGGAAGGCGATATTCCGGACGGCTGGTCGGGTTTTGATATCGGCCCCAAGTCTATCCAGTCTTTCAAAGACATTCTGGCGAAAGCTAAAACCGTTGTCTGGAACGGCCCGCTCGGCCTTTTCGAAGTTCCTCCATTCGACAAAGGGACCCGTGAGATCGCCCATTACATGGCCGGCATGAAAGCAACCACCATCATCGGCGGCGGAGATACAGCTGCGGCCATCACTCAGTTCGGCCTCGAAACTAAAATGTCGCACGTTTCGACGGGCGGCGGCGCTTCCCTGGAATTTCTGGAAGGCACTGTTCTTCCCGGCGTTGCGGCGCTCAAGGACAAAGCGGCCGCGGGAGCAAAAAAATGAAGAAGCCCTTTATTGCCGGTAACTGGAAAATGTTCACGACGGTCCGCGAGGCCGTAAACCTGGTGCAGACCGTGAAAGCGGGCGTTGCTCAGGTCAGCGACGCGCACATCGTGGTATGCCCTCCGTTCACCAATCTTGCCGCAGTCGGCCCGGCGCTTGAAAATTCACCGATCGCCATGGGCGCGCAGAACATGCACCCCGAGACTGAAGGCGCTTTTACCGGTGAAATTTCGCCCGTGATGCTTAAGGACCTCGGCTGCCGCTACGTCATCCTCGGCCATTCCGAACGCCGCCAGTACTTCAAGGAAAACGATGATTTCATCAACGAAAAGGTCAAAACCGCGCTGAAGTACAGCCTCATTCCCATTCTTTGCGTGGGCGAAACGCTGGACGAGCGCAACGCCAAGCAGCAGTTCGAAGTGGTCAAGGCCCAGTTCGACGGCTCTCTCAAGGATCTGACCAAGGAAGAAGTCTCCAAAATCGTGCTGGCTTACGAACCTGTCTGGGCCATCGGCACCGGCAAGACCGCCACTCCCGAGATCGCGGAGCAGATGCAGTCTTATGTCCGCCGCCTGCTTAAGGAAAAATACAGCGATGAAATCGCTTCCAGGATCCCCATTCTTTACGGCGGAAGCGTCAAGCCGGACAACATCGCAGAGCTCATGAAAAAACCCAACATCGACGGCGCGCTGGTCGGCGGAGCTTCTCTCAAGGCCGAAT
>CAZMMY010000048.1:0-7215 GCA_964567495.1 uncultured bacterium | reverse complement strand
TTGTGCAGATCGTCCTGAACGCGCTTTCTTCCTGTACTGCGGAGGCTTCAAAATGATTACGGCTGTAATTACAACCCTTCACATTCTCGTCTGCTTCGTCCTGATATTCGTGATTCTGGTGCAGGGCGGACGCGGTCAAGGCATGACCGGCGCCCAGTTCGGCAGCGGCAACGTGCAGTCCCTGTTCGGCACCCGCGCCGCGGATTTCCTGACCAAAGCGACTTCGGTTTCGGCGATCTGCTTCCTGTTCACCTGTATCGGCCTGAACATCATCGAAGCCCGCAAGAGCAAGAGCCTGCTTGAAGCCAGCCGTCCCACGGCTCCCGTGGACGTTGAAGCCATCAAGAAAGCGCTTGAGAAGGTGAAAGAAGGACAGCCGCTTGATTCAGTCGTTCAGGGCGGCAAGCTTGTTGAAACCGCAGAGCAGCCCTCCGCGGACGCTCAGGCCGAAGTGGCCAAGGTCGTGGCTGATGCGCAGAAAACGGCGGCCGCAGCCCCCGTAAGCGCAGCCACTGCTCCGGCACAGGCCGCGGCTCCCGCACCCCCCGCGGGCAATGAACAGCCCAAAAGCTGACGCAGCCCCTTCCGCTTCGATACGCTACATCAAGGGCATAGGCCCCAAGCGCGCCCTCGCGCTTGAGAAAATGGGCATTCGTTCGGAGCGGGACCTTTTCTTTCTTTTTCCCCGCCGCCACGAAGACCGGAGCAAATTCGGCAAGATTTCCGGCATCCAGCCGGGCGATACCAAGACATTTCTGGGGGAAGTCCTTTCCGTCCAGCTTAAGCGTTTCCGGCGCATTTCCATGCTGGACGTGACTTTCGGCGACGACACCGCAACCATCCACGCCGTATGGTTCAATCAGCATTACCTCAAAAACTATTTCGAACCTGGCAGGAAGTTCATCATTTACGGCAGGGCGGACTGGAAGCAGAACCGCATCCAGATCTCCGGGCCGGATTACGAACAATACGACAGCGATGATGAATTCGCACCGGTCCATATGGGCCGGATCGTGCCGATTTATCCGCTCAGCCAGGGCCTGTTCCAGAAATCTCTCCGACAGGTCATGCACGAGCTGGTGGAAACCCGCCTCGATCAGGTCATTTCAGAATACCTGCCGCAGGAATTCCGCGAAGAACACGGTCTTCCCGGCATCCACGAAGCCATCCGCCAGATGCATTTCCCGGAATCTCTCGAAAAACTTGCGCCGGCGCGCAGGCGCATCGTGTTCGATGAATTCCTCCTGCTTCAGCTGACCCTGCTCAACAAACTGCAGAAAATGCGCCTGAAATATTCCGCCCACGCCGTACCGGACAACGGAGCTCTGGCAAGCTT
This sequence comes from uncultured bacterium, assembly GCA_964567495.1. GTDB lineage: Bacteria > Omnitrophota > Omnitrophia > Omnitrophales > Aquincolibacteriaceae > CAYLPP01. Next base: position 5,879 of record CAZMMY010000048.1, on the reverse strand, counting down.
CCTTAAACGTCTGCCATTCGCGCTGACCCCCGGGCAGGACAAAGCGCTGAATGAAATCGCCTCCGACATTGCCCGGCCGCATCCCATGAACCGCCTGCTGCAGGGGGACGTCGGCTCCGGCAAAACCGTCATTGCCGCGGCCGCCATGTACCTTGCAGCACAGAATAAAAAACAGTCGGCGCTTCTCGTGCCGACCGAAATCCTGGCAGAGCAGCACTACCGTTCGCTTTTGCCTGTCTTCGATGCCCTCGCGCTCAAGGCCGCGCTCCTGACCGCTGGGACACCAGCGCCCAAACGCGAAAGGCTCGTGGCAGAACTCAAGCAGGGAAAAATCGACGTCCTGATCGGCACGCACGCAATTCTGCAGGAAGACGTGAAATTTCACACGCTCGCGCTTGTCGTCATCGACGAACAGCACAAGTTCGGCGTGCACCAGCGCGGTAAACTGCTGGAATCGAACCCAAGGCCGCACCAGCTGGTCATGACCGCAACGCCGATTCCGCGCACGCTGGCGCTGACCGTTTACGGCGACCTCGACATTTCCACCATCCGCGAGCTTCCCGCAGGCCGCCTCCCGATCAGGACGCACTGGGTCACCCGCAGAAAGCAGGCGGAAGTTTTCCGCCGCATCCTTGCCAGGATCCAGAAAGGGGAGCAGGCTTATTTCATTTTCCCGCTGGTTGAGGAAACCGAAAAATCCGACCTTCTGGCGGCCGAGCAGGAATATAAACGACTGAAGGAAGGCCCGTTCGCCGGCGTGAAAATGGGCCTTGTGCACGGCCGCATGTCTTCTGAAGAAAAAGAGACCGTTATGAAGGGGTTCGTGCGAAACGAAATCAAGATCCTCGTCGCGACATCCGTAATCGAAGTCGGCGTTAACAATCCGAACGCCACGGTCATGGTCATTGAAAATTCGGAACGCTTCGGGCTTTCCCAATTGCATCAGATGCGCGGCCGCATCGGCCGCGGCCATCTCGCCTCGGAATGTTTCCTCTTTGGAGAACCCAAGACCCCGGAAGGAAAGAAACGTCTGGAAATCATGGTCGAGCACCGCGACGGGTTCCTTATTGCCGAGGAAGACCTGAAGCTCCGCGGCCCTGGAGATTTCTGGGGTACCCGCCAGAGCGGCGAGCCGCTTTTCCGGGTCGCGCACCCGGTTACCGATGCGGGCATCCTGCAGGAAGCACGCGCCGCAGCGGCGATCTTGCTCAAAACCCGCGCGCTCGAAACAGATTCCGAATGGGCCTGCCTTAAGAATTTCCTTGCACAATTCCCTATAAGGTACTAGATATTGTGTGTTTCTAACCCCCGGAGAAACAAATGCGGATTATTGGAGGGCAGCTCAAGTCGCGGAAGATCCAGTTTCCTAAAACGAAACTGACCCGCCCCATGACCGACAAGTCCAAGGAAACCGTCTTTAATATCATTGGCGGCCTTGTGACCAACAAGCATGTCCTTGACCTTTACGCCGGTTCCGGCAGCCTGGGCCTGGAAGCCCTCAGCCGCGGCGCTCTGGACGTGACCTTCGTGGACCGCGCCGATTGGGCCACAAGCGTCATCCGTAAAAACCTTTCCGAGCTCGGCCTCCAGAAAAGGGCCGAAATCATCGAAGCCGACGTCATGAAGGCCATCGAAAAGCTCCAGAAATCGGGCAAAACCTTCTCTCTGGTTTTCGTGGATCCTCCGTTCCAGCAAGGACTTGTGAAAAAGACATTGCTGAAGCTGGACCAAAGTGGTATAGTCATTCCGTTTGGACAAATTATTGTAGGCCACCACAGGCAAGAAGAATTGCCCGAGGACTTGCAGTTCCTGAAACTCGCAAGAACTAAGAAGGTCGGGCAGGCTTGCCTGTCTTTTTTATTCAGGCTAGACGCCGACCATGAAGAAACCAAAAGCTATATATCCGGGGAGCTTTGACCCGGTAACTTACGGGCACCTTGATATCATCAAGCGAGCCCTTTCGATCTTTGACGAAATAATCGTGCTGGTTGCGACAAACACTCAAAAAGATACTCTTTTTACGGTGGATGAGCGGGTCCAGTTCATGAAACGCGCCCTGAAAGGGGTGCGGAACGTCCGAATTGAAAGCCATGAGGGACTGACCGTTGATTACGCCCGGAAGCAGGGAGTAACGGCGATCATAAGGGGCCTGCGGGCTACTTCGGACTTTGACTACGAGTTCCAGATGGCGCTCACGAACCGCAAACTCTCCAAGCAGGCCGATACCGTGTTTCTCATGCCTTCGGAATCCTTTTTTTACATTTCATCCCGGCTGATCAAGGAAGTTGCGATGCTCAAGGGCGATATTACGCCTTACGTACCGGGCTTCGTGGCGCAAAAAATCCGCGAAAAATTATCGCCTTGCTGATGAAGGAAAGCCGTTCCGAAATGAAGATTGTTCTTACTGAGTACAAAGAAGGTGTGCCCAAGCAGGTAGAGGAGAAGTACGACGCCAAGACACTCGACCTCGAGTTTGTCGACCTCCGTTACCTCAAACCGCTGGAAATGCATGGCACGGTCGAAAAAGGTCATGATACGGTCACCTTCAAGGGCCAGCTGAGCAGCGAGGTTGAAACCACCTGCGGCCGCTGCCTGGCGACGATCAAGAAGACGATGAAAAAAGAATTCGACCTTTACTTCGAGACGACAGGAGTCGAGGTCATTGACGCCACGGAAGACCTCCGTGAGGTGCTGCTGCTGGAGCATCAGCCCGCGTATCTGTGCCGCGAAAACTGCAAGGGGCTTTGCCCGCAGTGCGGTGAGAACCGGAATGAAAAGTTGTGCAAGTGTGAAACAAAAACCGGGAAGACTGAAAACAAGGCTTTCTCGGCGCTCAAAAATCTGCTGAAAAATAAAAAAGAGAAATAAAGGAGCTATAAAATGCCGAATCCAAAAAGGCGCCATTCCAACACGCGCACGCGTCTTCGCCGCGCGCACGATTTCGTAAAACCCGTTTCTGTTTCCGAGTGCCCGCAGTGCAAGGCCCCGGCCCGTTCGCACCGCGTATGCCCGTCCTGCGGTTACTATCGCGGCCGCCAGGTCATGAGCATTCAGGTCAAGGAAAAACCCAAGAAAAAGCAGGGCTAAGAGGCCTCCATGATCCGCATTGCCGTTGATGGTATGGGGAGCGACCACGGCCCGCAGGTTGTGGTTGAAGGCGCGGTCCAGGCCGCCAATGATTTCGCACAGCTCGAGATTGTCCTGGTCGGGCAGCCTGAAGCGCTTAAAAGCGAACTGAGCAAGCACCACGTCGTCGGCGGGAAGATCACGATCCATCCGGCTTCCGAAATTGTGACCATGGGAGACTCGCCCGTGGCTGCGCTTAAAAAGAAAAAAGATTCCTCGATCTCCGTCTGTGTCGACCTCCTGAAGAACAAGCAGGTGGACGCCGTCATGACCGCCGGCAACACAGGCGCAGCTGTTGCCGCCAGCGCACTGCTGCTCGGACTTCTGCCCGGAATCAAACGCCCCGGCATTGCCATCGGCACACCGACTCTTCACGGCATTTCGGTCGCCATGGACGTAGGCGCCAACCTGAATCCCTCCGCCGAAGAACTTTTTCAGTATGCAGTCATGGCTGAAGTGTATGCCCGCTGCATCTTCAAGAAGAAACGCCCCTCGGTCGCGCTCCTCAATATCGGCGAGGAAGAATCGAAAGGAACCGAAGCTCTTAAAGAAGCCTACAAAATTCTTCGCGACTCACCGCTGAACTTCGTCGGCAACATTGAGGGCCGCGACTTTTTCACCGGTAAGGTCGACTGCATCATCTGCGACGGCTTTGTCGGCAACGTAGTGCTGAAGATGATGGAAAGCGTGCTCGAAACAGCGACCGCGGTCATCGGCCGCGAGCTCCGCAAAAGCCCGATCAGCATGCTCGGCGCGTGGCTCTGCAAGCCGGCTTTCACCGCGATCCGCAAGGAAACCAATTACGAAGAAGCCGGCGGCGCGCCGCTGCTCGGAGTGAACGGTACCGTCATTATCAGTCACGGCATTTCTTCCGCAAAGGCCATCCGCAACGCCATCCGCGTGGCGGGCGAGATCGTCTCCACCAAAGTCAACGACCTGATTGTCGAAGGGATTTCTTCTTACGTCCCGAACGGCGCGGGGCGCGTTGAAGGTAAGAGGTCGTGACGAAGCGTTACACCGCTAAGATCACCGGCCTCGGAGCTCACGTTCCCGAAAAAGTCCTGACCAATTTCGACCTCGAAAAAATGGTCGAAACCACGGATGAGTGGATCCGCACCCGCACCGGCATCGAAACCCGCCGCATCGCTGAGAAAGGCCAGGCTGCCAGCGACATCGCCGTGCCCGCCTGTCTTGAGGCCATCAAGAACGCAGGCCTGACGCCGCAGCAGATTGACCTTATCATCGTCGCGACCATCACGCCCGACAGCTTCTTTCCTTCGACCGCCTGCAACATCCAGTACAAAATCGGAGCTTCCAAATGCGGCGCCTTTGACATGGCTGCGGCCTGCTCCGGGTTTCCGTACGCAGTGACCGTGGCTAACAGCATGATCGTTTCCGGTCTTTATAAAAATATCCTGGTCGTCGGCGCAGAAGTCCTTTCGGGTTTCATCGATTGGACTGACCGTTCGACCTGCGTGCTTTTCGGCGACGGGGCGGGAGCAGCCGTTCTCTCGCGCTGCGAAGAAGGGCACGGTGTCGTTTCGAGCCTGATCGGCGCTGACGGCTCGATGGGCGACCTGCTCAAAATTCCCGGCGGCGGCTCCGCATGCCCGCCCTCGGAAGAATCTCTCAAGAATAAAATGCATTACCTGCGCATGCAGGGTTCAGAAATATTCAAAGTCGCGGTCCGCACTATGGACCAGGCCGTGCGCGAGGTCGTTAAAGACGCCGGTCTCCAGCTTTCGGATGTTAAACTCGTCATCCCGCACCAAGCGAACATGCGCATCCTGCAGGCCGTCGCGGAGCGCCTGGAAGTACCCATGGACCAGGTTTTCATCAACGTGGACAAGTACGGCAACATGTCGAGCGCGTCCACTGTCGTAGCTCTTTACGAAGCGGCAAAGAGCGGGAAAATCAAGAAGGGCGATCCCATCGTGCTTGTCGCTTTCGGCGGCGGCCTGACCTGGGCAGCAACCCTGATCAAGTGGTAGAGGAGAATGGTCATGCCTGACAAAATCGGTTTTCTGTTTCCCGGCCAGGGTTCGCAGTTCGTGGGAATGGGTAAAGACCTCTACGAACAGTTTTCTTCCGCCCGCGAAGTTTTTGACAGAGCGGACAAGGCCCTCGGCTATTCGATCAGCGAGATCTGTTTTCAGGGCCCTGAAGAAAAGCTGACTCGCACGTTTTACGCCCAACCGGCAATTTTCACCGCCAGCCTTGCAGCGCTCGCAGTGCTGAAAGAAAAATTTCCCGAACTCAGGTGCGATTTTTCCGCCGGACTTTCGCTCGGTGAATTCACCGCCCTCGTCGCGGCCGGCAGCCTTTCGGCCGAAGAAGGCCTGAAGCTGGTTCAGAAAAGGGCTGAAGCCATGGAAAACGCGGCCAAACAAAACCCCGGCACTATGGCTTCGATACTCGGATGGGGAGAAACGGAAACAGCGGCCGCTGCCAAAGAGGCCGGCTGTGAACTTGCCAATTTAAATTCGCCGGACCAGATGGTCAGATCCGGCACGGCCGAAACCGTCGAAACAGCCTGCGAGCTCGCAGAGAGCAGAGGCGCCAAGAAAGCTATCCGACTTAAAGTAGGCGGGGCATTCCACTCCTCGCTCATGGCACCAGCCAGGGAAGCGCTGGAAAAAGCCCTTAAAGAAGCCAAAATTGAAAACCCCGGCTGTACTTTTGTCCCGAACGTATTAGGGAAGAAGGTTAGCAGCGCTGATGAAATCCGCCAGCTTCTGGCCCGGCAGCTGACC
>CAZMMY010000047.1:8566-8961 GCA_964567495.1 uncultured bacterium | reverse complement strand
ATTCAGCGGGAGCTGGATGACCATCTTGGTTCCCCGCTTCGCGCCCCGGTTCTCGGCCCAGATTTTTCCGTTATGGGCCTCTACAATGCCTTTGCAGATAGCAAGTCCCAGGCCAGTTCCGGGTGTGTCGGGATGTTCTCCCCGGTAAAATTTTTCAAAAATATGCGGAAGCTCTTTTTCCGGTATGCCGTGCCCGTAATCAAGGACCTCGATAAACAGTTTCCCCTCTCGTATCTCCCCTTCAATTTCAACAGGGGAATCTTCCGGTGAGTATTTAAGGGCATTGTCCACGAGGTTGACAAGAACTTTCATCATCAGCGTGAAATCCAGGCACACCTCAGGCAGGTCGGCGATGCCCGCACGCACGGACCGGCGTTCCAGGCGCTCTTTGGGAA
>CAZMMY010000047.1:0-8556 GCA_964567495.1 uncultured bacterium | reverse complement strand
GGGAAACTGACCGAGCGCTGCGCCGGCGAGGTCCCGAATGTCGCAGGGCTTAAGCGAGACTTTGAGGGCACCGGCTTCAACTTTCGTCATATCAAGGAGATTTCCGACAAGCTGGTTCAGGCGGGCTGATTCTCCATAAGCCGCAGCCACGAGCTCTTCGCGCGTTTCGTTGTCGAGCCCCTTGTTATAAAAAAGATTGCTCAGCGTCGCCGTGATGGAGGCCAGCGGAGTTCTCAAGTCGTGGGAAACGGAATGCAGAAGCACGGACTGGAACTTTTCCTTTTCGCGGAGGATTTCGATGGCCTGGATTTTGCGGGAATTTTCATGTTCCCTGGCTGTGAGCGCGCTGATCGAAAGCCCGACGATCAGGAACGCGGCCAGGGCTATCCAGTCCTGGTTATGAATGGCGATAAAACCAAACCGGGGCGGCACGAAGCAATAGTCGAAAACCAGAACGCTCAGAAATGACCCCAGAATGGCGGGGCCGCTGCCCCAGCGCAGCGAAATGACGACCACGGCAAGGAGGTAAAACATGATCAGGTCGCGGCTGGGAAAAAGAACATAGAAAAATTCGGCGACAGCGGTCGCCAGCGCCACCAGCAGGATTGTCATGAAATAAGGCCAAAAATGCAGGCGTTTGGGAACCATTGAGGGCTTCATGAGGGACATTATAGGCGTTCGCCCGTGCCGCAAAAGCCTTATTTGCGGAGTTGCCGGGACCGTCAAAGGATGGTACTTTAAATACATGAAAATACGCTGGATTCCTCTCGTAATTTTCCTTTTGGCTTTCGCCGGCCAAACCCGGGCAGCGGATGAAAAAAAGCAGCCCTATTCCTCTTCTTTCCAAAGCTACAAACCTTCAAGCACGCAGAAGACCTTTCGGCTGACCAGTGACGGAAGCAGTAAAAACTCCTCCGTGACCGAATATGACAATAACAGGCCCGCTTACGAAATCTGGGAAGACAAGGACAAGGACGGCAAAATCCAGGAAAACGAGGCGCCCGGAGTTGACGCGGACGGAGACAAGCTGAAGGGCGAACAGGAAGGCCAGATCGGTACGGCGCGGGTCACGCAATCCCAGCGGATCAAAGTGCTGAACAATATGGGCTCGGGAAAAACGCTTTCTTCTTTTCAGGCTTCCGGCCAGATCGTTCGCCCTTCCGTTTACGCCAAACAATCTCCGAAACCGCCGGTCATGAGGCCTTCAGCTTCTCCAGCTCCTCAAACGCAGACAGCAGCAAGCACAGCAACGACGACGCCGACGCGCAAGCCGAGAAAAAACGCAAAATCCTCTCCCAACGCGGAAAAAAAAGACGGGAAACGCGTCCTCGTTTCCTAACTTCCGCTTCCGCATCATGGCCGCACCATTATCGTTTATGGCGGTCTTTCACCCGCTCTCGCCATACTGAAAACTCGCGACCAAGCGGCTTTTCCCTGGTGATCGGTCTGGCTCAGCGGCGCGGACAGAAGGACAGTGTCCCACACTCCAGCCCCTGTTCTGGCACAGGCTGTGCAGTAAACCCCGACGTTAACCCGCGCATTTTCCCTACTTTTTTTCGGCCCTCCCTTGACAAAGCATATTCTATGGGGCACCGTTCAGGTATGAATTGTTATGAATGTTAGCTTTGTTCTTTCAAATTAAGTAACTAAACTGAAAAAGGCAAACTTTCCGAAAGGTTAGGACGCAAAGCCACGGGCCCTCACTCGCGGATAGGCGAGCGGGCAGCCGGGCCGCCAGATTTACCCCGCATTTTTTGCATAACTTGATGGGTGTGCGCGGAATCAGAAACGACCTTTCTGCCTGACGGTTCGGAAAGTAAGCCCCTAACCTGACCGGAGGGTCAAATGAAACGCACACTGATTTTTATTTTAGCCGCAGCGCTGAGCCTGCAAAATTCCTTTTCGCTTTTTGCCGAAACTGCTCCCCTAACTCCCGAACAATTCGCGCAGACCACTCCCACACGCACTTTCGATCCGGACGCGCCGACGACTCCCGCGCCGGACGAGACCGCGCTGGAAAGCCCTTTTGAGTCTCAGGGCTGGACTGCGTGGGGTGAACCTCTCGCAAAAGTCACGGCCGAGGACGAAAAGTGGGAGGAAACCAGCCTGGTACAGGGCCATACGTATTTCGTTTCGGCCGCGGGATCCGACACTTCGGACGGCAGCGAGAACAACCCGTTCAAGACTGTCAAAAAAGCCGTTTCCATGCTGCGGCCCGGTGACACTCTTTATATCGGCGAGGGAACGTATCATGAATCCGTGAACTTCACGCAGTCCGGGCGCTCCGACGCATGGATCACGGTGCGAGGCTTCGGCAATGTGGTTTTCGACGGCGGCACTTCGCTCACCACCCTTCCCGCTTTCGACACCAAGGGCCAGGACTTCATCCGCTTCCAGAACCTGACCGTGACCAATATGCGCGCGGCCGTGGAAGTATCCGCAGGCAGCGACCATATTGAAATCGACGGTCTCCGGACCGACAAGAACCGCTTCGCGGTCCGCATCAACGAAAGCACCAATATCACGGTGCGCAACGCCTACGCGGACAACAGCAAGAACGCGTTCCGCGCGTACGGCAACAGCCGCAACCTGCTTTTCGAGAACATCACCGCGCTGTCTTCCAAGGACATTTATGAGGGCATGAGTGAAACCTACAGAAACGGCGACGGCTTCATTTTCGAGCTGGAAGTCTCGAACGTGACCTTGCGCAATATCGTGTCGGCCAATCACTGGGACGCCGGTTTCGACATCAAGGCCAGCAACGTCCTGGTGGAAAACGTGGTGACCTACGGCAACAAGAACAACCTCAAGATCTGGGGCAAGAACGTGGTTATCCGCAATTCACTGAGCTTCGGCGCGGTGCGCCAGCTCCGCCCAGACGGAAGCTTTGTGGAAGGCAACGGCATCACCATGGAAATCGGCGGCTCGGCGAAATTAATCAATGTGACACTTGCCGACAACGGCCACCGCGAAATCGAAATGTATGAAAACTCGACGTTAATCCTCGAGAATTCGATCGTCGCGCGCCACAGCGCCGCAGGCGTGATGTTTCACAGCAATACCGGCGCCGTTTTCAGCTCAAGCAACAGCCTCTGGTTCAATACAGCGGCGCCTGCCAAACCTGTTAACGAAATGGGGGCGGAAGATCTTTGGGCCGATCCCTTGTTCGCGGACTGGACGAAGCGCAACTACCAGCTCCTGGCGGCGAGCCCGGCCATTGACCGCGTGCAGCCTTCTTCGAACTCCACGCCGGAAGACCTGATCGGCAACCTGCGGACCTGGGGAGACCAGACCGATCTCGGTGCGTATGAATTCCAGGGAACGCTGGCGCAGAACCCGATCCCGTCTTTCGGGCCTGGCCCCGCGCCAGTGGTGCCTCCCGCGCCCGTACCCACGGAACCTTCCGAACCCGCGCCCGCGCCCTCCCCGAACCCCGGCAAACCGCCCAAGCCGGCACCGGTTCCTTTTGACGGAATCCTGCTCGGCCTGACTGAAGGCCAGACGCTGGCGGGTATCGCGCTGATCCAGCCTGATCCGGACGATACCGTCAACCTGAAAGACGTGACTTATTACATCGACGGCAAAAAAACCTCTCAGACCAGCAGCAAGCCCTACACAATGGGCGGAAAGAAAGGCTTCGATACCAAGAAGCTGAAGAAGGGCGAGCACACGATGAAAGCCGTCTACAGGTCCAAGGACGGCAGCGAGAAATTCCTGGAAGTAAAGTTCAATATATAAGACCGCTGTCTGACGGCAGCGGAGCTCGTGAGCAGTAAAAAACCGGGGCCCGGGGGGACTCCGGTTTTTTATTTGCCTTGGCGCCGCGCTTCCTCTTACAATTCAACATGCTCCGGTGTTTTGTTTTTTTATTTTTGATTCTTCTTCCGCTCCCGTCTGCCCATGCGGAAGACCTGGAAATCACGTTTCTGAACGCGGGCTATGCGGATGCCGTGCTGATACGCGTGCCCGACGGCCGGCACATTCTTTTCGATGCGGGCGACGTAGGCGCCCCGGACCTGGTCGCGGACTTCCTGAAAAGCCGTGGCGTAAAGCGGCTTGAATTCCTGATCCTTTCGCACCCGAATAAAAACCACTTCGGCGCCATGTTCCGGGTCGTGGAAGAAGTTGAGATCGGCGGCATCCTCTGGAACGGCGAGACAGACCAGGAAGAACCCTTCGCGGACCTGCTTAAAAAAATCGAGCAGAAGAAACTGACCATGCGCGTCATGCGGGAAGGAAGCCTGCTCGAATTCGGCGGCGTTTCGATTTCCGTGCTGCACCCCACGACCAAACTGGGCTCCAATGTCAACGACAACTCCCTGGCGCTTCAGCTCAAACACGGGGACGTGCGCATCCTCCTGACCGGCGATATCGGTTATGGCGTTCAGAACCGCCTGATCAAAAAATACGGAAAGAAACTAAGGTCCGAACTGGTCCAGATACCGCACCATGGCGGGCCGATCAGCGAAAAATTCATCGATTTCTTCAAGCCGGATTTTTTCGTCCTTTCAACAGGCCCCAATGAATGGGGCCAGCCCCGCGAGGCGGAAGTGGCCAAACTGAAAAGCCCGGTATTGCGCACGGACCGGCACGGCACCCTGGCCTTCCGCTCGGACGGAAAAAAAATCAGCCGGATCTAAAGAAAAAGTTGTGTCGAGGCGGCGCAGCTTTTAAAATGCATTCCTCATGGAAAAACCCGGGCAGGAAAACCATCAGCTGATGTTCCGCGCCGTGCAGGTCAGCCTGTTCGGCAACATCATTCTCTTCGCCCTCAAGACCGCGGCGCTTATCATGGTCAAGTCGCTTGCAATCGCAACCGACCTCGGCATCACCGTCGTGGGCCTGATCGTTTCGGTCATTCTCTATTATTCCGTCAAAGTGGCGAGCAAACCGGCGGACCTTCTTCACAATTACGGTTATGGAAAAGTCGAGCACATCTGCGAAGCGCTTGAAGGCGTGGTGCTGATCGGGATCGCGCTGGTCATGTCCGTCCAGGCCGCGACACATTTTTTTCACGCCAGTGAGATGCACGCGCCGTGGCTGGGTTTCGCATTTTCAGCAGTGGGCGGCACCATCAATTTCATCGGCGCGGCATGGATTTTATCGCTCGCAAAGCAGTGCAATTCCCCCGCTGTGAAAGCCGAGGGGCTTCATTACAAGCTGGAAGGTTTTATTTCAATGACCGTGGCGGCCGCGTTCCTGCTGGGCGTTGTCCTGTCTCATACCGCCCTGGCTCCCTGGACTGTTTACCTCGACCCGGCGGCCACGCTCGCGGTCAGCATCCTGATCGCATGGCCTTCTTTCAAGCTTGCGCACCACGCCGTCCTTAAACTTCTGGACGCATCGCTCGAAGAAACGGGAAAGATGGAAGTCCTGAAGCAGCTGGTTAAATATATCAACCAATGCTGCGAGTTCCGCGACATCCGCAGCCGCAGCGCAGGCCGCACAAATTTCGTGGAGCTGAAGCTGGTCCTGCCTCCCCAGATGTCTTTCCCCGAAGCTTACAAGCTGGCGGCGAGCGTTGAAAAAGACCTCACCGCCGGCATTGAAGACTGCTGCGCTACCGTGAGCATTGTGCCGTGCGAGGAAAACTGCGCTTCCCACACAGCTTCTCCGGCCAAATCCTGACGGTTCAGTTCCCCCGCTTTTCGGCAAACCGGCCCTAAAAGGCGAGGCCAGGATGATCGTCCCGCGCTGAAAGCTGACGTGATTTTTTCGGAGAAATAAACGCGGGAATTATTCCCGGATGAAGGACAGGCGGTTGTCTTCGATGCGGTAAAGCAGGGGGGCAATCATGATTCTGGGATATTCCTGGCGCAGCCGGCGGACTTCACTGAGCACGAAATCCACTTCGTTGCCGATTTCGAACATGGGCACAAGGTTCATGAAATGATTTTCCGCTTTTTCGCGGTCCCAGCCCGCGCCTTCCACCAGGCCGTTGATGAAAGCATCCTTGCGCGCCATGACATTGACCATGCCGCACTTGTTATGTCCGGCAATAGCAATGTAGCGCACGCCGCCAACCGCAATAGCATAGGAAATCTTGAACCCGCTGGCGCGCATATTAGCGCCGCCTGCGCGCAAAATGTAGGCGAAATTGTCCGGAACGTTCAGCGCCTTGCGGTTGTCCATACACATGCCGACCAGGATCTGGGCCCCAGGATATGCGTCATGCGGGCGCAACTGATTCTGATATTCGACAAGAAGGCCGATGGGTGTGTTCTGGTACTTTGCGGGGATGTCGGACGCGCTGTTTATTGCAATGAGCCGTTCCATTGAAACCGCACTTTATCAGATAAGCATCACAAAGTCAAAGCTGCGGCCGCGGATTTCCTCAAATCAGGCTTCGACAACCGTCTTCATGTTCGAAAGCCCTTCATTAAACTGGTCTCCGCACATTTTCTCGCAATTCATGAACAGACCGATGGCCTTCGCGACAAAATTATTTTTTCCGCTCATGGTCCAGGTTACAACAGTCTTGTCTCCTTCCGGCTTGAACGTGAATTCCACGTCGTTGGCCGCCTTGAACGGCTTGACGAAATCCAGCTTTATCCGCACCAGCTCGTTCGGCCGGCTCTCGGTAATTTCCATGCTGCCTTCGCCGCTCTTGCCGCCAGCCCAGACATTGCGCGCGCCCGCTCCTTCCGCGGGGCCTTCGTAAGCCTGTTTCATTTCCGGGTCCATCTTGACCCAGGGAGACCAGGCGTTCCAGTTATGCAGATTATTGACCTGGGTGAAAACCTCCTGTGCAGACGCGGCCATGGAAGCCGAGCGGGAAACACGAAAATCATCCGGCCGAGTTGAGATAAAAACCGCGAGCGCTGCAAACATGATAGCGATACCGATTAAAATTTTTCCGATCATGGAGGTCTCCTTATTTTTCCAGATATTTTTTTAGTGAATCGCCGATGATGGATGTCCAGCCTTCGGCGAAATTTTCTTTGGCAAGGTCGGGATTGCTCTTCGGGAAGGTCTCAAGACCTTCATGGGTCACCCTGAGGCGCGTTTTGTTTCCTTCCGGGAAAAGCTCAAAGGAAACAAGCGAATCGCCGGCATACCCTTCATACCTCCATGTGTACGCTATTTTCTTCCCGGGAAGAACTTCCGTGACCCTGCAAAGATGGACGTACTTCTTGGTGTCGTCTCCCGCGATGAACCTGAACTCGGCTCCAACTTCAGGCCTGAAGTCCGGAAGGTCGAAATACCATTTCTTCATCTCCTCTTTCGCCGTAAGCGCCTTCCAGACCTTTTCTGCAGGCGCGTTAAACACGCGCTCGACAATCACAGGGCCTTTGCCCGAAAAATAATTGTCCATGCGCTCAAAAGTGCCCCCCCAGCCGCCCCTCATCTTGTCGTGGCTCTCGTCGAACACTCTCTGCTGATCTGCCGTAGGTGAAAGAGGCGACCAGCGCACCGTGACTTTCGTTTTCCCGTTTTCCTCCTCCAGAGTGACGGTCGTCAGGATTTCCTTCGGCCATTCCGGTGCAAGCGGATGGCCGGTCACGCCGCCCCGCGGGTCTGAAAAGGAATTCACCCAGACCATGCGTTCCGGCGCCTTGATCTCTCTGTACACATACTTCCCCCACATCTCCTGCCCTGCAAAATCCATGCAATAATGAAACATTCCGCCCGGGCGCAAATCCATCGCAGCCTGGCGGATTGTGCAGCCTTTTGGACCCCACCATTGCGACAGCTTGACCGGGTCGGTCCACGCTTTCCACACCGTTTCGCGCGGAGCGTCAATTAAGCGAGTGATAACAAAATCAGGGCTGCCGGTTTTATGCGTCATAAGTTCTCCTCAGGCTTTTACGAGTATCTTGAAACCGCCGTAAGCCATACGCTTGACGTCGAAAGGCATCTTGTCCGGATTGCAGCAATTCCTGAGGCGCGGATCACTCATGACCTTTTTGTTGACCCGGTTGCGATGAGCCTTTGACTTATACACAATCCAGGAAAAAAATACGGCCTCCCCCGCCCTGGCGTTCGCCAGTTTTGGGAACCTGACCCCGCACTTCACGTTCATATCGTCGCCCACACATTCGTTATAGTCGAGCGCGCCATGCTCACGCCAGACCTTCCCCGCCAGCGCAGCCATTTTGCGGTAAGCCGCCACATTTTTTCTAGGAACCACCAGGACAAAACCATCAACGTAATTAGCCATACATCACCTCTTGCTATTTGCTTATTTGTCGTTTTCCAGAAAACTCTTGAGCGAATCCAGCTTGTCTTCCCAGAACTGCCTGTAATAATCCATCCAGCCGCTGGCAGTCATCATAGCCCTGCCGTTAAGGGTCAAATAGGAAAAACTCCCCTCGCGCCGCCGGCGCACAAGCCCCGCTCTTTCAAGCACTTTAATGTGTTTGGAAACCGCCACCAGCGACATGTCGAACGGCTCGGCGATTTCAGTGATTGCCCTTTCCCGGCGCGACAGCTTTTTTAGGATTTCTCTGCGTGTGGGGTCTGCCAGAGCCTGAAAAATAAGGTTGAGATCGCAATCTTCAGACTTAACCATATGGTTAAGCGTCGAGAGGCCCAGCTCGATCTCATTTTTTCCGC
>CAZMMY010000046.1:7067-8964 GCA_964567495.1 uncultured bacterium | reverse complement strand
AACTTCTTCCGTTTGCGCCTGATCTGGAGAATGTTTACCGCGGCAGCCGGTTTGCGGTCTGCCCGGTTATCGCGGGGACGGGCCAGCTCATTAAAACTGTTGAAGCCATGTCGCGCGGCCTTGCGGTTGTGACCACTCCTTTCGGAGCTGAGGGCTCTACTCTGGTCCATGGAGAAAGCGGTTTTATCGCAGGATCACCGGAAGAATTTGCGCGTTTTACTCTCATGCTGTGGCGTGACCCGGATCTCTGCGTACGTATGGGTCAGAAAGCCGCCCAATCCCTTTCTGGCCCGGGCTGGAACCGTGATTTCGAAGACGCTGTGCGTGAAATGTGCGGTGAGGCGCGTTGAAAGTCATGTTGGACATTTCCTGGCTGGGGCATCAATGGTCGTCTCCTTTCCGTGGCGGTATCGAACGCATGGTGCAGGAGCTTGTTTCCGGGTTTTCAAATTCTAGAGGCGTCGAACTCACGCTGACAGCTTCCGAATCCGCAGAAAACGCTTATCGGTCGAAAAAAAGGCTGGAGGAATTCCATCTCGGGGAAGAACCGCTGTTTACGGCGGCGGGCGCTTTTTATAAAAATATCCGTACGCGCGCCGAGCGGATTCCGCGGGGGCTGGAAAAGAAAGCACTGTCTTTTATAGCCCGGTATGCCGGCCGCTTCCTTAAACCGTTTCCGGTGCGCGCTTATGAAAAAGCGGACATTTATCATTCACCCTTTTCCCCTCTTCCGAAGACGCCCCGGAGCCTCCGCGGGCCGAAGCGTTTTTTGACTTTGCACGACATGCTGCCGGTCTGCGAGCCTGAGCTGGCCTCGCCTAAATTCAAGGAGAGGTTTCTGAAGGTTCTGGCGAGCATATGTGAAAACGATTTTTTGATTTGTGTTTCGGAGTATACCCGCGCCCGCGTCTGCGAATATCTGAAAATAAAAGATGCGGGCCGCATCAAAGTCATTTATCCGGGTGTTTCTGATTTTTTCTTTCCGGTACCGTCTGCGGAAAAACGAAAAGAAGTTTTGAAAAAAATCGGCGTTCCGGACGAGCCCTACGTGCTTTCGCTGGCTTATCAGAAAAGAAAAAATATCGGACGGCTTTCCGAAAGCTTTGCCGCGCTTGTGGAGCAGCAAAAAATCCGGGGCCTTCGGCTTGTCCTTGCCGGAAATGCCGACCCCGAGGACATTGGAGGGCATCCGCAAATAAGTTTTGCAGGCCCGGTTGCGGACGAAGAGCTCCGCGTTCTTTACAGCCACGCCCTGATGTTTGTTTATCCTTCTATTTATGAGGGGTTCGGTATGCCTGTGCTTGAAGCGATGAAGTGCGGCGCGCCTGTAATTGCCGGCAACGTTACGTCGGTGCCTGAAGCCGCGGGAGATGCCGCCCTCCTCGTGGACCCGCGTGATAGCGGCGCTCTTTCCCAGGCCATGCTTGATCTTTATTCGAGCGAAGCCAAACGGAACCTTTTGATTGCCAAAGGGTTCGATCGGAGCAGCGAATTTACCTGGAAGAAAAATTTAGAGGAAACCGCCGCGGCCTATAAGGCCGCGCTTTCACACGCGGATTCGAGAGTCTTATGAGCCTTCCGCTTGTAAGTGTTGTGACTCCTTTCAGGGATCGTTTTGTTTTTTTACGCGAAACACTAGAAAGCGTAAAATCGCAGACTTATCAAAACCTGGAAATTATTCTTGTGAATGACTGCTCGGAAACCGACCCGGCAGAACTTTTGAAAGAATATGTAAGCGAGCTGGATATCAGGCTCTTGACTAATCAGGAGAGCCTGGGGCCCGGCCTGGCGCGGCAGAGAGGCCTCGAGGCCGCGAAAGGGGAATATGTCCTTTACCTGGATTCGGACGACATTCTGCATCCGGAAATGCTCGAAAAATGCGTCAGGTATATGGAAA
>CAZMMY010000046.1:4257-7057 GCA_964567495.1 uncultured bacterium | reverse complement strand
CATGTGCTATGTCACGTCCCTGGAATTCAGCGAGACGGCCCAGCTCAAGAGGCCCGAGAGCCTTCAAATCCGGAAAAGAAGCGGCCAGTGGATCGGCAAAGATATTATCCGGGAAATGCTGACAGTCCGCCGGGTATGGGACACTTCCGCCTGTCTGTGGCGAAAAAAAACGGTGGAGTGTTTTGCCCCGTGGCCGCCGCTTCATGCGTATGAGGATTATGCCTACGATTCCAATCTGGATCTGCTTGGAGTGCCCGTGGGCTGGGTCGGCGAGAAGCTCTGTTATTATCGCCAGCCCGCGGGTAAAGAAGAGATCCTGGACTACACGAAACTGTATCAGACTAAAACCGTGATGATCCTCTACGTCAGCAACTGGATCTACGATTCGCGCGTGCTGAGCCCACAGCAAAAAAGAAAATACCTTCGTCTTTGTTTGCGCAGCGTGGTTCGCCTGCTGTTTTCACTAAAACACCAGGGCGCGCAGCGGCCGCCCGTCATCCGGAATTTCTTTCTGCGGGCTCTGACGGAAAATCCGCTGTTTAGGAACCGGATCGCGTTGCGGGTCCTGAATAGAATCCTGAGGCTTGAACGCTGATGTCTGCCGTCATAAAAGTAGAAGGGCTTTCTAAAAAATACAGCGTGGGTGAGGCGCCCGCCAAAAGCCTGCGGGAGGCTTTCGAGCGTATGCGGAAAAGTCCTTCGGTTTCCAAAAGCGAATTCTGGGCCCTTAAAGATATTTCTTTCGAAGTCCAGCGCGGTGAGATCATCGGTGTTATCGGCAGGAATGGTGCGGGGAAATCCACGCTTCTTAAAATTCTTTCAAAAATCACGGAGCCGACATCCGGCCGCGCGGTTTTGAAGGGGCGCGTTGCTTCGCTTCTAGAGGTAGGCACGGGTTTTCATCCTGACCTTACCGGGCGAGAGAATATCTATCTCAATGGCGCCATTCTCGGCATGCGCAAACGCGAGATCGACAAAAAGCTGGACGAGATCATCGACTTTTCTGAAATCGAAAACTTTCTTGATACTCCCGTGAAACGTTACTCAAGCGGCATGTATGTGCGGCTGGCGTTCGCGGTGGCCGCTCATCTTGATCCCGAGATTCTGTTGATTGACGAAGTCTTGGCTGTCGGAGATATTTTCTTCCAGAGAAAATGCCTAGGTAAAATGGGTGATGTCGCCAAGGGCGGCCGCACGGTTCTTTTTGTCAGCCACAACATGGTGGCTATCCGGTCTCTTTGCACACGAGCCGTATGTTTTGACGGTGGGGGCATTCTCCAACAGGGAGAGCCGGTGCCTATCATAGAAAATTATGTCTCCCTCGGCAGCCGTGGTGGTGAATCGTTGCGACGCAATAAATTTGGGACGGGGGACGTGGTCATCGGCGGAGCGGTTCTTTCCGGAGAGAAAAATTCGAGACAGATTTTTAATCCCGGTGAGGCCTTTGACATTCACTTTGATTTCACGGCGATGAAAGCCTTCAATTCCTGGTATTGCTCGGTTGGCATCCGGGCCATGGACGGTACGGTTGTGGCCGCCACAGACACTCGCGCTCTCGGCATCGAGCTTCCTCCACTTAAGGAAGGAGCTTGGAAAGGCTCCATTCGTGTTTCTGGCATGCGTCTGGTGCCGGGCCGCTACATGGTGGGGTTCGGGGTATGCAACGGCAATCGCGAAGTTCTGGAATATATTGAAGACGCCCTATGCCTAGAAATTGCTCAGGTTCCGGTTTACGGGGTCGAAGAACTCGACCAGCGTTGGGGCGTCGTGCTGCCCGAATGGTCATTCTATTTGAGGTCCGCGAAATGACCGAGAAACCGTTCAATCTGGCTTTCATTGGCTGCGGGGCGGCGGTCAGCAGTGTTTATCTTCCTGTCATGAGCCGCCAGAAAAAGCTGCAGGCCTGCTTTCTGGTCGATCCCAGCAGGGAGCGGCTGGATTATCTTGAAAAACGCTACAAGGCCCTGGGAACAGTCTGCTCTTCCTGGGAAGCTTTTGCGGACAACAAGGACTCTATGGCGCATGTCGATGCCGTGGTGCTCTGTTTGCCGCATGCGCTTCATGCCCCCGCATCCATGGCATTCATGAAAAAAGGCAAGCATGTGATGTGTGAGAAACCCATGGCCATGAATGCCGGAGAGTGCGCAAAGATGGAAGCCCAAGCAACTGCTGCTCGCGTAGTTTTTTCAACCGCCCAGGTGCGCCGCTTTTACAGCAAAAACATCATGATAGAAGATATGATTCGGGCCGGCACGATCGGCGAAATTCTGTCTTTTGATTTCAGCGAAGGTTTTGATTACCGCTGGCAGGCGGTCTCCGGCTTTTTCTTCGACAAAAAAATGGCGGGCGGCGGCGTGCTGATGGACACAGGCGCGCATACACTGGACCTGGTCCAATGGTGGTTCGGTAAGGCCGAAAAATTTTCTTATGCGGACGATAATCGCGGCGGTCTGGAAGCCAACTGCGAACTGGTGATGGAACTCAAGGGCGGCATAAAAGGCAGGGTGCGGTTGAGCAGGACCGATGCTTTCGGCGAGCGGTATGTTATCCAGGGTAGCCGTGGCAGGATCATAAGCTCTGCGGATTTTCCCTCGCCTGTTGTGGTCGAAACGGGCGGCCGGCCGTACGTCGCCTTACCGGAGCGCGAAAAACAGGAATTTGCCGGCGCGGTCTATGACCTTCTTGATAATTTTGTCGAAGCCTGCCGCGGCCGGGCGGTTGTGCGCGTGTCTGCCGCTGACGCTGCCTATGTCACCGGCTGGATCGAAACCTGCTATGCCAGGGCCGGAAGGCTGGAAAG
>CAZMMY010000046.1:2077-4247 GCA_964567495.1 uncultured bacterium | reverse complement strand
CGTGGGAATGAAAGTCCTGGTTACGGGCGCCGGCGGTTTTATCGGCGGCAGGCTGGTGGAGCTTCTGGCCGCGCGCAAAGATGTGCAGGTTCACGCGGTCATGCGCCGGAGCTCGAACCCGGCGCGTGTTGCGCGGTTCGGAAATGTCCGCCTTTTTTTTGGAGACGTGCGCTCGGAAGAGTTCATGACGGAGGCTATGACGGGCTGCAGCCGCGTGTTTCATTGTGATTACGGAAACAAGGGTCCGCGCGCGGAAAAGAGAGCCATTACGGTCGATGGTAGCTTGAATGTGCTGGCTGTGTCGCGGAAGCTTGGCGTGGAAAGCACCGTCTATCTTAGTTCGGCGGCGGTCTGGGGCTATGACCCGCCGTTTGCCGCTATCGATGAGTCCACGCCGTATCCCGAAGGGCTTGATGGTTACTGCCGGGACAAGCAGGAGGCGGAAAAAAGGGTGCTGGAATTTGCTCGGCCCGGAATGCTGCCTCGCGTGGCCGTGCTGCTTCCTACACTTGTCTATGGGCCTTATTCGCCGTTCGTTATGGATACGATAGAGAGAATGAGGTCGGGGCAGTTCGGTCTGCCGCCCGATCCCGGCTTCGCGTATCATGTATTTGTAGACGATCTGGCCGAAGCTATTATTGCAGCTGCAGAAATCAAAATTGACGGCGCTGAAAAAATCATCGTGACCGACCCGGAGCCCGAGCCTTTCGAAAAATTCTTCAGCCGGTTTTCTACCATGGTAGCTTCCGGAAAAATCCCCGTAGTTGAAGCGCCTGCGGCCGAGGCTGCGGGTGCGTCGGAAGCCATGACACTGGCACGCGCGCTGCAGAGTGAGGAACTGCGTAAGCTTATCACGTGCCTTCCTGGTTCCCGCGCAGTTTATGGCCTAGCCAGAAGAATCTTCCCCGGCCTGGCAAGAAAGAAAAACGATCGTCCGCTCCCGCGCCTCGATGTTTCCGGCGCCGTAGCGGAGCCTTTTTTGAACAAGAGCGAGTGGATTTATTACAATTCCAAAACGCGGATTTCAGGAGCAAAGGCCGCCCGCCTTCTGGCGTCCGCGCGGCATGCGGGCATCGGTCGCGGTATGGCCGCGACGCACGCCTGGCTCAAACACCTGGAGCTGGCTCTATGAACCCGCTCAAGGTGCATTACGCGGCGGTGCTGCTGCTCATTCTGGCTGGGGCCGCGCTGCGTGCCGGCTTTGCCTGGTCTCAGCCCGTGGCTTACGACGAAGCTTACTCGCTCCGCCATTTTGCGAAAGCTTCGCTACTGCAGGTCGTTTCCGTTTACAGAGAACCCAACAATCACATCCTGAATTCGGTACTTATGAAAGCCAGCGTCAAAATTTTCGGCGATTCGGCGCCCGCCTTCCGGCTGAACGTGCTGGCCTGGGGCATGCTGGCACTTTGGGCGGTTTATGCCGCCGGCCGCCTGCTTATGGACGAAAATGCGGGCCTGCTGGCGCTGTCGCTGGCTACGGTTGGCTATCCGCTGGTTTCATATTCGGCGAATGCCCGGGGGTACATGCTCGTTACGCTTTGTTTCCTGGCGCTTCTGCTGGCGGGCCGAAGTTTCGCACAGCCGCGGGCGTGCGCGGCCTTTGTCTTTTTTTCCGCGATCGGTGCATGGGCGGTCCCGGTCATGATTTATCCGTTTTCCGCGGCGCTGGCCTGGACGGCGCTGCTTTCTAGATCCGCGCGGCTCTGCTTGCAGCTGGTATTTTTTACGGGTCTGCTTACGTTGGTTTTTTATGGCCCGGTTCTGCTGGTGTCCGGCGCGGCGATCGCGGTTAATCCGCATGTTTCGGCACAGGGCTGGGGAGAAGTGGCCCTGGAGCTGAAAACTGAAGCTGCCGTCTGGTTTCAGAGCCTCGTTTTTGGGCTGCCTTTTTTCATGAAAATTGCCTTGGCGGTGTTTTCGGCGGCAGGAGTTCTTCTGATGCTTCAAAAAAAAGAGACCCGTCTCCTTCTGTTTGTCGTGGCGCTGACGGCCTTGGTATTTATCGTGCTACAGAGGCGCGTTCCGCCCGCTCGCTGCTTTCTTTATTTGGTACCTCTGGCACTTATTGCAGCTGGCGCGGGTTTCTCCGCCTTTTTAAAGTTTCTGCCCGCCGGTAAGTGGGCTGCGCCTGCTGGAGCACTGCTCTGGGCCGGCCTTGCTTTTCCTTTTA
>CAZMMY010000046.1:0-2067 GCA_964567495.1 uncultured bacterium | reverse complement strand
ATTTGGGACACCGCGGTCCATCCCATGCGCATTGGGGAAGACTGCATTGCTGCCCGGAGCGTAGCAGCCATACTTGCGCCTGAATTGACCGGCGATGCGGTCGTGACCGTGCCCGTTCCTTGCTCGGCACCCCTGCGTTATCATCTGCGGCGCGCTGGCGTTTCCACTACGCATTTCATGGGTTTTGATCCGGACAATACTGCGAGATTTCTGGAAGAGGGCAGGGTTTCAAAGGTTTTTTTGATGACTCAGGAGCCGGACATTACTCTGGACATGTATGCCAGCCAGACGCGCAACCCGAAGTATTCAGCGCCCGAAACCCTTCAAATTCTGAAAAACGCGGTCATTCATCAAATGAAGAGGCTGCGTCCATGAGTGAGCAGGAATTCCTGAAAGAAGCTGAAAAAATCCGCGAACGCTATGCCGCGTTCGACGCGGGAAACAACCTGAAGGACAACTGGGCACCTTTCAATACGAAAGAGGCTCTTCATCGCCTGGCGCAGCAGTTTGTTTTTACGCAGGCCATGCAGAAAGCTGGTCGCGTGGACCTGGAAGGCATGCGCATCCTGGATGTGGGCTGCGGCCGCGGCCGTGTGTTGCGCGCCTGCCTGGATATGGGAGCGAAAGCTTCGGACCTTGCCGGCGTTGATCTTCACGAGCCTTATGTGCGCGAGGCGCGGGCGCTTTCGCCCGGCATTCAATACGGAGTGTCCGGCGGCGTGAAGCTGAATTTTCCCGACGCCCATTTCGATCTGGTCACGCAATATGTCGTTTTTTCTTCGGTTCCGGTGGAGAAAATGCGCCTTGAGCTTGCGCGTGAAATGCTTCGCGTGCTCAAGCCCGGCGGATTTATTTTTTGGTGGGACCTTGTCCGCAGTGGGGGAATTGAGGGTAGCCTGGACCCGGCCGGGCATTTTCCTGGAATGAAAATCCTCTATCAGGGGCGGACCTCGCCGTCCGCGGTCAAAGACCTGCTGCTTGGAAGCCTCTTCAAGATTATTCTGAACGCGATTTTTGGCAGGTCCAGTACGCATATGGGAGCGCTTCTTGGCCCAAAGCCCTGAGAATATTGCCGTCACGGTGGTAGTTCCTTTTTACAACCAGCACCGCTTTCTGGGCGAGTGCCTGGAAAGTCTTGCGGTGCAGGCTTTCCGCGGCTGGAAAGCGATTATCGTGGATGATGCTTCACCGGACGGCCCGCGAGCGGAAAAGATTGTCCGGGATTTCAACGAGCCGCGGTTTCATTATTACCGCCATCCCGAAAACAAGGGTCTGGCCGCGGCGCGCAACACAGGTTTTGCCCTAGCGGATACGCGATGGGTTCTGCCGCTGGATTCCGACGACATGCTGGCGCCCGAATTTCTAGCCGCCGTGGCCCGTGCGGCCGCGGAAAACCCTGAATGCTCGGTAGTCTATACCGACTTCATGCAGTTCGGCGGCAAAACCGGACTGCTGGAATTTCCCGAACGCGACCTGGCCGCCATGCTGGAAGAACAGTGGATACCCGGCCCGGGCGCATTCATGAGAAAGCAGGTGTGGAAAGACGCGGGCGGCTACTGCGAGGCTGGCGAGCTTCGCCACGGAAACGAAGACTGGGATTTCTGGATTGCGGCTCTTGAAAAAGGCGCGAAACCGGTGCGGTTGCGCCAGCCGCTTTATTATTACCGCAGACACGCGGATTCCATGAGTCGCAAACGCCTTTCTTTCAATGATGGTTTGACCCGCGACTTTATTTATGCGCGGCACAGGCAGGTCTTCGACAGTCACCGCAAAGGCCGTTCGTTCAGGGCTGCCGGGCGCTGGAACGCGGCGCTTGCGCATAAATATGCTGGGGAATTCTCGAAATCCGCGAAGCTGGGCGCAGAAGCGTTGGCTATGAACGGCGATTTCGGTAAGTTTTTTCGATTGATCTTCCGCTATTAATCATGACTAAAAACAAAAAAATCAGGATCGCGCACGTCGTTCACAGCACCGCTCTGGGAGGCATTCAGAACCTGGTCCTGGACATGGCCTCACGCGAGGAGCTTTCGCATTTTTAACATGCAGTGGTCTGCCTGAACCAGCGCG
>CAZMMY010000045.1:0-8982 GCA_964567495.1 uncultured bacterium | reverse complement strand
CTGAGACCTCATAGGAATTGACCGGGGTGATCTGGAAGACCCCCATCCGGGCAGAACGGACCACACTGATCCGGTTGCCGGAAGAAGACGCGATTTCCTCGGCCCTCCGGCGGGCATCTTTCGAGGCCTCGCGCAGCATTTCGATCTTGAGCTCCCCCAGCCGGGTATAAAAATACTCGGGCGACCGGGAGACAAGTTCCACGCCCAGCGGGATCAGCTCAGTCGCCTGGCGGGACACATCCGCGACTTTGAGGACGTCGCTGGAGCTTACCGAGACTTCCTGGCTCAAACGGTAAGCTTCGATCACATGCGTATCCATGCCCTTGTCGTTTTTGACATAGAGGATCTCTGTGTAGACCGGAGCGACCCATATTTCGCTCTCAAGGATGCCTTTCGAAAGCAGGTACTCCTGCACCTGCTTCAGGTTTTCTTCCAGCATCCGGTAAGCTTCGGTCAGGACCGCGTCGCGCCTGGAGAAGCTGAGGCGCCAGGTGATGGAATCCGAAATGATCTTCTTCTCCGCGGAACCCGTCACACTGATGACCTCGGAAGAAAACTTTTTGACGCGTATGAACCCCTGCGAAAAGATCCACGACGAAGTGATAGTGGCGAAAGCGATCAGAAGGCCTAAAACAATGATCTGGGAGTCTTTGAGGATACGGGTTTCCATGGCGGGGGTTCCTTTTTCAGTTTTCTGTTTTTCGGGGATTTAAAATTGAAGCGTGCAGAAAACTTCGGCAGGAAAAACAAGAAGTTAATGGAAAATCTGAAAAATTCTTAAATTTTTTTTGGAGCGGAAGAAAATCAGCTTTTCTGCGGCTGCGCGCCGAGGTCCGGAAGGCAGGTCAGCGGGCAGAAGACCGTGAAGAAGAACGGAAGGACCGCGATGGCGGTGTCGAAATTTACCAGGAGATAAACGCCCAGCACCAGGATCAGGGCCGCGCACAGGAAATACTTCCATTTCGCAAAAGCCATGCCGCTGAACTTCGGGTAGCGCACGCCGCTGACCATAAGCGCGCCCAGCGCCGCGGCAAGCGACAGGATGCCCGGGACAAACAAAGGTTCGCCAGTCCATCCGTTCTGGATCGAGGCATTAAGCGCGGCGTTCAGGGTCAGGGCCGCGGCCGGCGTAGGAAGGCCGGTGAAATAATCGTTTACGGAAGGCATCAGGTTGAACTTCGCCAGCCGGACCGTCCCAGCGGCCAGGTAAACGAAAAGAATGATAAAAACCGGGGTATTCAGCCGTGTCACCAGGACGGAAGTCAGCACAAAGCACGGCGCGATCACGAAAGAGACAAGGTCTGCCAGAGAATCGAGCTCCTTGCCCAGCTCGCTCGGGATTTTCAGGAACTTGGCTGCGGGCCCATCGATCGTATCCCAGAGGACCGAAAGAATAACGAGGTAAAGCGCGGTCTTATAATGCCCCTGTGAAGCCAGGAGCATGGAAATAAACCCCGTAAAAAGGTTGCACAGGGTAATCATGTTGGGCACTAAATTGAGGATGCCGGAAGACTTCGAGTCGTTGTCCATGAGCGGCTCTATAATACCTGTTCTGGCAGGGGTTGCAAGCCTGTCGGCAAGCCCGGAAAAAGCCTTCAAAAGCCCGTTTTTTTATCCCCTTGCCCGGAGCCAAGGCCGCCTATATCATCCTTGCATGCTTTCTCAAAAGCCCCGCTTCCCTCTCTGGCGCCGCTTCGTCATCCTTCTGATTTCAACTCTTACGGTTTATTGGTTCTATTTTGAAGTCTATGGCAAAGCCCTGGGCGGAAAAATGGTCATCCTCGACGATGTGCGCGCAAAAAGCATCGTGAACCTGCGCAAGGATTTCGACCGCGGCGAGGTTTATGCCATGCGGGCCTATATCTGGGGCAGGCTCGAGGGCAGGGCCAGAATCTATGAAACCACGGAAGGCGGAAAGACCCGCGAGTTCACCGCAGGCCCCGGCAAAGTCTCGGCCCGCATCAACCAGAACTGGAAAGACCCCAAGTATACCCTGATTTACGAACCCGAGGACGTGCGCTCGGGCCATCTCAGTGTACGCTATCTCTTCAATACAAAAAAATAAGGGGCCGCGGAATACCCCGCAGCCCCTTATCCCGAGCTTCCTAGAAAGCGGAAGATCTGGTTTCTCAGCTTTTCTCTTCGACAACCTGCCCGCGGGTCGTGCCTACGATCGTCAGAAGTTCGGCCTTTTCCTTTTCCGGAACGTTGAACTTGTCGAGCGCCGCGATCAGGTCGGCCGCAATAGCGTCGAACTCCGGATTGGTGATCTTCATGCTTTCATGGGCCGTCTTCATGTCCGCGCCTTCATAAACTACGTCCTGCGCTCCGGCGGCAACCGACACGAACTGAACAAGGTGTTTCTTGAGCTTCTCAATATTTTCCGGCGTAGGTTCCCAGGAACGGGGCTGCCCCTGGCGGGTGAAATTCACCGCAGGGTTGGCCGCGGCGCGGGCCACGAACTCGTCAATCACGGCCGCGATCGCCGCCTCTCCGCCCAGTCTCTCATAAAGGGTTTTTTCGGCAGGCGCGTCCTCGGCATGGACCGCGGGTAAAAGGACAAACATCAGGGCAAAAAGAGCGGCTGTAAACTGTTTCATGCTTCCTCCTGGCTGGGTTTTGAGATTAGTTGGGAAAAGGGTCGGCGTGAGATTATAAACGGCATTTCCACCGCTTTCTCAATGCTGTTAGTTAAGAGAAGTGCCGGCCAGGTTTTTTTCGACAACCTGGACCAGCTCCAGCGGCCGGAAGGGCTTGCTCAGATAACCCGCCGCCCCCAGGTTATAGGCTTTCTGGATGCTCTGCTGCTCAAGCGCGCTGGACACAATCACGATCGGAATGTCGCGGGTTTCAGGCCTCTGCTTGAAAGCGTCGCAGAACCAGAAGCCGGAGAAAAAAGGCATTTTGATGTCCAGAAGGATCAGATCAATTTTTTCGCTCTTGGACTTTTCAATGGCCTGGATGCCGTCGTGCGCCAGCACCACGTCGTAGCTGCTGCGCTCAAGCGTCTCTTTCATGATCATGGCGATTTCGCGGTCGTCGTCGACCACCAGGATGCGGCGGCTCACGCTTCCCACCCCGCCGCGGGCACCATGGCCGGCTTGCCCAGGAAATAACCCTGCGCGCACGCAACGCCGAGGTCCATCAACATCGAAAGGTCGGTTTTGGTTTCCACGCCTTCCGCGATGACCTCCGCGCCCAGGCTTTCCGCAATGCTGAGCAGGCGCTTGAGCGAGCGCATGTTGGCGTGCTCTTCGGTGATGCCTGTGACGCACTTCTTGTCGATCTTGATGATGTCCGGCTCGAGCAGGATCAGGCTTTCCAGGCAGCTGCGGCCGAAACCCAGGTCGTCAAGCGCGATCAGGACGCCGGCCTCGCGCAGCTGCTGCACGGGCTCTCGCAGGTAGGACGGGTCGCCGATGATCTGCTGCTCGCTGATTTCAATGCAGTAGCGCTGACCGTGATTGCCCAGACTCTGGAGAAGCTGGTCGATGGGCACGCTGATCAGCGTCGAAGGAAAAACGTTGATATGTCGGCGCATGTAGACCGGCAGGCCGGCCGCGGAATTGCTGCAGGTCTTGAAGCAATTGCGGTCGACCGCAGTCAGGATATTGGCCTCCAGCGAGGCGCGGAAAAAGTCGTCCGGCATTTCGAAACCTTTTAAGGTCGAACGCACCAGAATTTCATAGGCCACTTCGGATTTATCGTGAAGCCTGAAAATCGGCTGCATGACGGCATAAAATGAATCGCCGTTCTGCAGGCCGCGCAGAACGTCGGAATAAGCCATGGTATGGTCTTCGCGCGAACCGATCTCTTCCAGGTCATCGTAGGTAACGCGGTTTCTTCCCGCCTGCTTGCTCTTTACGAGGACCACGTGCGTCTTGGCCAGCAGTTCGTCGATGGAAGGCGTGGCCCCTTTCAGCTCGCCTACATTGACCAGACCCAGGCTGGCGGTGACCTTGATAGTTTCCTTGGGAGACACGGAAATACTGGTGGTGGAAATAGAAAGGCGGACTTTCTCCGCCACACTCATGCCTTCGGCCAGGCGCGTATCGGGCAGCAGGATCAGGAATTCGTCGCCGCCCACGCGCGCGACATAATCGGTGGCGCGCAGCGACATCCTCATCTTGGCCGCAACCTCTTTCAGGACGAGGTCTCCGACGGAATGGCCGAGCGCGCTATTGATGCGCTTGAATTCATCGAGGCCGATCAAAAGGACGAGCAGGTTTGAGTCACGCCTCTGCGCGCGCTGGATTTCGTGTGAAAGAATTTCCTGGATGCCGCGGCGGTTGAAAAGCTCGGTCACCGGATCGATCAGCGCGGTTTTTTCGAGGCGGATCTTGGCCTCGTCCAGCTCGCGCTTGAGTTTCTGGCGCTCAACCGCGAAACGAATAGTGCGCACCAGCATGTCGGGCTCTATGTCGCGCTTGAAAATGTAATCCTGCGCCCCGTTCTTCACCGCTTCGAACGCCAGCGCATCGTCATTGAAGGCGCTCAGGATCACAATAGGAACATCGGGGAACTGGGCGTTCAGCCGCTTGAAGGTGGCCATCCCCTTCGAATCGGGCAGGTATAAATCAAGCAGGACGATGTCGATGTGTTCAACGCCCAGCATGGCCGCCGCGTCTTCCAGAGTAGCGGCGTGGCGGACCTGAAAATGGAAATTATGGCGGCGGTGCTCCTGCAGCATTTTTTCGAGGGTGGAGCCGTCCTTGAAATCGTCGTCGAGCAGAAGCACACTGATACGGTTCATGAAGAAATCTCCAGCACGGATTTCGCCTGTTCGCTGCCTGAAACCGGCAGCTTGATCAAAAAAGTGGCTCCCTTGCCTTCCTGGCTGCGCGCGGTAATCGTGCCGCGGTGCTGGTCCACCACTTTTTTACAGATAGCCAGGCCGATGCCGCTGCCCGCGTACTGCTCTTTGGCGTGAAGGCGTTCGAAGGGTCTAAAAATCTGGTCGAGATACTTTTCCTGGAAGCCGATGCCGTTGTCCTGCACCGCGATTTCCACAAACCCGAGTTCGGCCTCGCGGCTCGTGACCATGATTCGCGGCGTCTGGCCCTCCTTGCGAAATTTGAGCGCGTTGGAAATCAGGTTCTGGAAAAGCTGGTGCATCTGCCGCCCATCAGCACGGATCAGCGGCAGCGGGCCGGTTTCAACGCGCGCCCCGAGGGGCTGAATCTTGTGTTCCAGGTCAGCGAGCACCTCTGTAATCACCTTGCCCAGGTCCACCCATTCACGCACGCCCTGCGGCTCCGTGATTTTGATGAACTTCAGAAGGTCGGAGATCAAATGGCTCATGCGCCCGGCCGAGGCTTGCATTCTGCCGAGGTAGTCGCGGACTTTGGGGCTCAGCTCGGCGGTCGGATCCGTTGTCAGCAGGTCCGCGAAACCAAGGATTTTCTGCAGGGGCTCCTGAAGGTCGTGTGAAGCCGCGTAAGCAAACAGCTCGAGATGCTCGCGCTCCGCACGGGTGCGGGCCAGTTCGACATTCTTTTCCATGATCTTGCGCTCGGCCTGCCTGCGGTAAAGAAACTGCCCGATCTGCGTTCCGACCGAGTCGAACATTTTGAGCATGTCTTCGTCCGGGCTAACGGCCTGAAGCTGGAAAAATTCCAGGACTCCTGCGACCTCGTTTTTAAACCGGATGGGAAAAGCAAACGCGCCGCGAAGGCCTTCTTTAGCGGCCGCTGTCATCCGCGCAAAATTAACGTCGTTCGTAATGTCAGAAACCCAAAGCGATTGCCGCGCGGCCCACACCCTGCCGGGCAAGCCCGCGCCGGGAGACAGCTTGGATGACCGCGCTGCCGACTCAAACTCCGGGACTTCCAGACCCGGCCTGCGCCAGATTTCGACACTGTGCAGGACTTCAGCGCCTGTTTCCACACGCCAGAGAACGCCCAGGTCCCAGCCGAGGCCTTCACAGATAATCATCAGAATACGGGGCGCGGCTTCCGCCAGAGTGGCGCTTTCCGAAAGCACTTGTGTAATTGCGTACTGGACGGCCAGTCTCTTTTCGAATTTTTTGCGCGCTGTAATATTGCGGAAAATGACCTGCACGCCGGCGATTTCATTTTCGTGACGGATCGGCCGCGAATGCGCTTCGAAAGTCAGCGGCTCTCCCACCCTTGAGAAAATTTCGATTTCGTAGGGTTCCGTTTCCTGACCCGCCAGAACGCGGCCGAATTCCTGGATCGTCCCGGGAAGGGATCTTTCGGAAATCACGCCGGTCCGTGCAAAGTGGCGGCCCGTAAGCTCGCTTTCAGAATAACCCGAAACCCTCTCAACCGCCGGGTTCATGGAGCGTATACAGCCCGTCTTGTCGAGAATGATGATCGGATCCGGCGCGCCCATGAAAAGGTCGGCATAACGTTTCTCGCTTGTGAGCAGCGCTTCTTCCATGTTCTTTTTGGCGGTTACGTCGGTGAAAACCACCACGCCGCCTTTGACCGTGCCGTTTTCGTCGACCAGCGGACTGGCCTGGATCAGCAGCATGATGCCGTCCGGCTTGTGAAAATTACGGATAAAAAGATAAACGTTTTCAACTTTTTCGCCGCGAAGCGCGCGGACGAGCGGAAGGTCCTCAGTTCGGAAACGGGTGACACGGTCCGGAAGATAACATCCGTAGCGTTCGGCCCATTCCTCGGGCATGGCTTCGGTCAGGCCGACGCCCACGATCTCCTCGGCGGCAGGGTTAAAAAGAATCAGCCTGCCTTCAGAGTTCGCCACGACAATACCGGCGGCAATGCTGTTAACTATGGATTGAAGAATGCGGGTCTGGTCGGAAAGGGCTTCCTGAGACAGCTCGAGCGCGCGGGCGCGGTCCTTGAGCTCGCCCAGGACCTGGCTGAGCTGGCTGGATTGTTCCTGTACGGTTTTTTCCTGCTCCTCGAGAAGCTGCTGAAGCATCATCTTCTCGGAAACAAGCTGGGCAATATCCAGGCGCCTCGAATCTTCCATAAAATGCCACCTGTTTGCTTAATTAAATGAGATGATCGGGATGAACCGCCCTGCCGTGCGGTTAAAGACCAACTAAATTTTACCCGCTATTTCCAGGAATCCAAATGAAAGTTTCTAGGAGTTTCTTTTTGATCTCGTATGATCTATTTTGTTATTAAAAATATATAAAACTTTACTTTGAATTTAATTGACCGTCCCCTGGGAATCAGCAACAATAGCCGCGACTCTTCCCGAGAGAAAGACGAATGGCACAGGAAACGATTTTAGTCGTAGAAGACGAAAAAAACATCCTCGAGCTTGTGAAATACAATCTCGAGCTGGAAGGCTTCAGCGTCCTCACGGCTTCGCGCGGCGACAACGGCCTCGACCTGGCGCGCAAAAGCAAACCTTCCCTTATCGTGCTCGACATCATGCTGCCTGCCATGGACGGCATCGAAATTTGCAAGATCCTTAAACAAAACGAGAGCACCGCCGGAATCCCCATCATCATGCTGACGGCCAAAAGCCAGGAAGCGGACAAGATCGTGGGCTTGGAGCTGGGCGCCGACGATTACATAACCAAGCCTTTCAGCCCTCGTGAGCTCGCGGCTCGTGTCAAAGCCGTGCTGCGCCGCGGAAAAGAGAAACCGTCTGACAAAACCCTGAAATGCGGCGACCTTGAAGTGGACGCGGCTCGCCATGTCGTGAACCTCAAGGAAAAACCGGTAGAGCTGACCGCGAAAGAATTCGACCTGCTGCTTGCGCTCCTGAAAGCCGAAGGCCGCGTGCTGACACGGGAAAGCCTGCTTGAAAAAGTGTGGGGCTATGACGCCACGCTCAATATCGAAACACGCACGGTCGACATGCACATCGGCCAGCTCCGTAAAAAGCTCAAACACGAGGCCGGCCGCATACTCACGGTCAAAAGCGTCGGTTACCGTTTTGACCAGGACTGATCCGCGCGGGACCGCCGGCTTTATCCGGCACACTTTCCTCTTTTACTGGGGCGTATTTACAGCCCTCCTGTTTGTACCCGCCGTGCTGTACCAGATTTCGAAATCACCCTTCTTTATTTCCTATTCCTTTGTTTCGGTCTTTCTTTTCTTCACCGGCTCCACGGCTTTCCTGGCGCTGCGCGGCTTCCTGAAAGCCCGTTCCCGCCGCGAGCTTATGAAGCTGACGCTGACCGCTTCCCGCCTGGCCCGCGGTGAAAAGGCTTCCGTGCAGTACGACCACGATGAAACCCTGGACGCAGTCGCCGCCGCCCTGGCGCATGTGGCCCAGAGCCTGCAGAACAAGATTTTGAAAACCGAGAAGGAAACCGACAAACTGGAGACGATTTTCACCCACATGCAGGAAGGCGTCATCGCCGTCGACCAGGGTTTCCAGATCCTGATTTCCAATTCCAGCGCGGGCCGGATCCTCGGTTTTCCCGGCCCAAGCGAGGGTAAGAGCCTTATCGAAGGAACGCGCAACCCCGAGATTGAAAGCATCCTCCACGAAGCCGTGCGGCTAAAACAGACGGTCACCCGCTATCTGGACCTGACTTACCCTGAGACTAAATCCCTGCAGGTCAGCGCGGCCGCCATCGAACCGCACGGGTCGGGTATCTGCGCAATCCTGGTAATCCGCGACATTACCGAGATCCGGAACCTGGAAAAAACCCGCCAGGAATTCGTGGCCAACGTTTCACATGAACTTAAAACTCCGCTGACGTCGATCAACGGCTTCATCGAGACGCTTCTTTCAGGCGCAGTCAACGACCCGGAAAAGCGCGTCCATTTCCTGAAAATAATGCAGGAGGACGCTTCCCGCCTGAGCCGCCTGATTCACGACCTCCTCGACCTTTCTGAAATCGAGTCGGGCAGCGAGCCGCTCCGCAAGGAAGAGCTCCGCATTGAAGACGAAATTAAAAAAGCCGCCGCCGTTTTCGAGCCGGTGACCGGAAAAAAGAAAATCAGCGTCGAGCTTTGCTGCGCGCCTTCCCTGCCCTTATTTACTGCAGACCGTGACCGTATTCAGCAGGTGCTGGTCAACCTGATC
>CAZMMY010000044.1:0-9087 GCA_964567495.1 uncultured bacterium | reverse complement strand
AATTTCTATAGCTCGTGTAGCTTGGTCGCCTATACGAGACATCATCTCGCTGGCTTTAAATACAATCTGGTCTGAGCTGGAATATATTCCATCGGTAACATTAGCTTTGAATGAGCCGGATAACCCTTGAATTACATATAGAGGATTGCGGATTTCGTGATTAATACTCGCGGCTAATGTACCAATCGCTGCAAGTTTATCGCGCCGGAAAAAATCTACCGCCTGCTCGATATTAAACAATCGGCCACGGATCATAAAATAAGCCATAACAAACGGATAGACGGGCATAAGAAACAGGCAGTAGAGCGGAAACCTGACCCCATAACAAGGGAGGAACGTCATTGCCCCTCCAGAGAACCCCGCAGCTGTTGCAATAAATAGCCCTGCGGTTTGGAACTTTTCCTCACCAGAAGTTTTTCTAATTCGATCCCAGAGAAACCAAAAACCCGTAAAAACACCCGCAAAAAAATGAACAGCAAAGACGTGAAACAATGGGCCCGGATTGGGGTAGTAATCAAAGCTAGAGAACGGAGACACGCTCGGTATAAAAACCGGATGAAATACACAAAGGAATAACATGACACCCATGGCATAAAACGATACCAACACGGGATGCTTTCTAAATGACAAGTACTTATCTGTGTAGATCATGGTGAAATGCACCCAAGTAATTGGTATAAAAATAGCCATTGAATTCAGCAGCCTTGAACAGAGCAATGCCTTAGAAGCAGACAAATCCGAACTAATCATCCACGCGAATGGCACTCCCCAGAATGTCACAAACAGGCAAAAGACAAGATAGATTTCACCTACGGAATCTTGACGTTTTAACCAGACAAGCAGACCGATAAAAAAAGTACAAAACGAAAAAAACAACAGCGAAAAATTATAGGGGTTCATCGCCCAAACTCCATGCGGAACGAAGTAGCACCCGGCTTCGATTTCACGAAGATCTTGCCGCCGTTCAGTTCCACCAGCTGTTTTGTAATGTAAAGCCCGAGCCCCATTCCCTTACCTTCTTTGGTGGAGTTAAAGGGTTCAAAGATCTTACGCTGGGTTTCTTTGGAAATACCCGCCCCGGTGTCGGAAACTTCCACGACCACGCGGCCTTTCTCACGCGCCGAGCGCACGCTTAAAGTGCCGCCGATTTTTTCCATGGCGTGGCAGGCGTTCATAATCAGGTTAAAAAAAACCTCTTCCATCTGGCGGCGGTTGGCGCGGACAAATTCGCCGTTCAGCGCCGAGCCGTCGAAGCGGATTTTTCTCAGTTCAAATTCATTGGAAACGAGAGCCAGCACGTCTTCCACCACGTCGCGCACAGGCACAGTCTCGACCTCGGTCTTTTTGCGGGAGGGCCGCGCAAAATCCGAAAAGCGCTGCATGATGTCCATAGCGCGGCAGAGCTGGCAGAGAGCGGAAGCAAGTACTTCCCGGCTTTTCATAGCTTCTTCTTCGACGGTTGCAGCGGTCTGGCGCTCGATGGCGTCGAGCTGCGACTCGATGCGGCCCTTGGCGATATAGAGCGGGTTGCGCAGCTCATGATTCATGCCCGAGGCCAGGATGCCCAGGCTGGAAGCGCGGCTGACTTTGAGGATCTCGACAATGGAGTCAATGTCCATCAGACCGTGACGGACCATGGCGTAAGCCACGATTGCGAACATGAGGCCGACAAAAAAGTTCGTGGTAGGCGGAATGGGAATATCGAACCACAGGAACCAGTTTACGCTTCCCCCGCCGAAGCCGATAGTGAAGGCCGTCAGCACCCAGGCCGCGCGGCGGCGGTCGGGCCCAGTGGAGGTGAGGGCGTTATAGGCAAGGAGGCCCAGGCTTGTCGCAACCACGACGATAAAGTAAATCACGTGCGACAAAAGAAACGGTCCGGGGACAGGCCAGTATTTGAAAAACATAACAGGTCTAACCCCCGCAATCATCCAAGGGGTCAGCATACCGAGAGAATAGGCAAAGCTCAAAGCATATGCCAGAAAAACCCATTTCTTTATCGTTATATAGCGGCCCGAAAAATGGGCGCAAAAATGAAAGAAAGTAGCCGGAATGAACGCCTCAAAAATCATATGTCGACGCAGGAAAAATTCAGCTACCTTTGCGTCGCTTGCCCATCCCCACATAGCGTAGATAAGGCTCCACCCTGTGACGGAAATGCCAAAATAAAGAAAGCTGCGGTTGACCGGGCTCTTCTTATTGCGAAGGTAGATGTAATAAACAAGAAACAAGCCGAACAGGCCGTTGAAAAACGCAGAAGCAGCGTAAAAGTGGTTAGAATTCATGACGCCGGCACCCCCGGCTGGCCGGCCGGCGAGGGAAACTGGGCACACAAGAAAGCCTGTACGTCCTGGCCGGCGATACGCCAGCGCGTGCCGCCGATCTTGTAGGCACGCAGTTTTCCCGTGGTTATGTATTTAAGAATGGTCTTGCGTGACTTTATGCCGAGGAACGCCTGCACCTCGGGCAAAGTCATGAAGCCGTCAGAGTTGGAATTATTGACAGAGTCATTCATAAGTTTACAGAAACTAGCGCGTGCTTCTGAAATCTGAACCGACTGAACTAAACTGGAGGTGCTGTACTGCAGTAAGAAAAAATGGATAAAAACAGGTATTAGTGAGTGACCAAATTTTACCTTTCAACCGCAGGATTGCAAACGTTTTTTAAAAAAAATTCTTGTTTTTCTCTTTATTTACCAATGATTTACGAAAAATTCTCGTTAAAAGTTTTTTAAAAGTTTTTGGACAGCGTCCGGGAGCGTTACATTCCTATCAGAAAAACTTTTCTAAAGATTAAATGAGGAAGTAATTAGAAGCGTTTTACGGAATAAGCCTTTGCCATTTAAAGTGTCATGCCAAGCTTGATTCGGCATCCAGCGCCTGGATTCCAGCTCGGCGGCTGGAATGACAAATGCGCAATCCGGGTTCCTGCGCACAGGCTGAAATGGCCAAATGTAAAACCTGGATTCCATCACCCAGGTCAGGATGGCAAACCACAAAGAGTTTTTGTTTGATGGCTTAGGAAGGCTGCTGGTTGGAAACGGCTTTGCGGACGGCCTTTTCAAGCTCGATGATCGAGACGGGCTTTTCAAAATAAGCTTCGATGCCGAGGCTGCGCACCCGCCGGATCATGCTTTCGTCCTGGTATGCTGAAACAACGAAAATCTTGCTCGCGGGAGAGCAATGCCGGAGATGCGGGATAGCTTCGTCGCCGTCCATTTTTTTCATTTTGATATCGAGAAGGATCACGTCGGGTTTTTCGGCGCCGCACAGCTCCACGCCCTCGCCTCCGTCGGAAGCTGTCATAACTTCATAACCGCGGAAGCTGAAATGTTCGCGGATCATATCGAGAACGCCCTGTTCGTCGTCGATCACAAGGAGCCGTATTCTGGCAGGAGCTGTCATGAAGGAATTTCGAGGTAAAAAGAAGTCCCGCGGCCCTGAGTCTCGACCTGGATGACGCCTTTGTAGTGCTCCACGATTTTCCGCACAAGATAAAGGCCGAAGCCTGTTTTATCCGCGCTCAGAAACGGGTCAAAGAGGTGCGGCAGCTCGCGGCTGTCGATCTCCGGCCCGCTGTTGGAAAGCCTCAGGGCGAAGCGTTTCTGGCTGGGGTTCTCAGGAGTAAGATAGATTTTCTCTGCCGCCTCGAGGGTAATGATCGCGCCCTTCTGCTCCATGACCCGCTGACGCGCATGGCAGAACAGCTGAAAAAGAACGGTCTCGAGGTGCTCAGGCGACATAGGCACGGGCATCAGGTCATGCGGAAGAATTTTCAGGAACGTGATATTGGCCAGCGGATATTCGTACTGCATGGCGTGAAGAACCTGATGGGTGGAGTCGTGGATCGAAGCGGTCGCGCCGCCCCCGGCGCGGGTTTGGCTGAGGGAGCGAAGATGGTCGATCATCTGAATGATGCGGCCGGCCTGCTCGATGGTTTCGGAAAGCGCGCTGTGAGCGCGCTCCAGCAGATCTTTGGCGTCGGAAGCGCCGCCTTCCTGAATTTTCTGGACTGCGCTTTCGGCGACCTCACGAATGAGATGAAGAGGGTCAAGAAACCCTGCATCCACTGATTTTCCGGTCGGTACGTCCATGTCCTGCCCTCCGGGCGCAAACATAAAATGGCCGCAAATTGCCGCGGCAGCTGGAACGGATGGGAATCGAACTTTGGAATACGGTAAGGGAAAAGATACCCGGCGAACCGGGGTTTGTCAAATTTGGACTTCTTTTTCCTTGCGGGCCGCGTCGGACGCCTTATAGAACTTCATATGGGTGCGGACTTCGGGGGAATTGACGATGGCCTGCTGCATCTGGTCGAGGGCATCGCGCATGGCGTCGATGACCGCATCCTGGGGGCCCAGGTTGCTGCCGAACTGGTTGTCGGCAATGGCGTACCCTTCGCCGCGGAAAGCCTTTTGCCAGAGGAGCTCACCTTCCGGGCTTTTCATGGCCACGGCAAGCGTGACCTGGCCGCGGTAGTTTTCACCGCCGTCATAGATATCGTTGGCGAGGTCAATGATCTTGGCCTCAAAAATTGCAGGGACATCGGGCGGCGAAGTCTGGATGCCGGCCTCCGAATTATAGAATTCCACCTGGCCGAACATTTCCTTGAATGCGTCTTCGATCACGATGGGAAAGGTGTGCTGGCTGTGCAGATTCTGCAGGTCGCCCACGTCGTAACCGGAACGCGTGGCCTGAAAATCCTGATATTCGTCGGTGACCTCGAGCAGGACTTTCTGGTTGTACTCGGGCGGGACTTCCAGCTTTTTGAAACCAAGCGCGGCGCCGGCTGAAGCGCAGCCTTGCAGACCGGTTGTCAGGGCCAAAAAGAGAAAGAGCCAGGCCGTTTTGCCGGCCTGGCTCTTTTTCACAAAGCTTTTAAGCGTCAACGTTCGAGGTTACTGCTTTTCGAAAGCAATGTTGTCGACGTAAACGGTGCCCTGTTTGGGGCTGGAGTTGATATCGTCAAAAACCACGACGAATTCGTTCATGCTGCTCCAGTCCGTGATGCGGCGGAATTTCTCGAAAGGAACCGAGACCTTCTGCCACTGATCGGTGATGTTGGACACGATGTAGGGTGAGGACTTGTTGCTCA
Organism: uncultured bacterium; assembly: GCA_964567495.1. GTDB lineage: Bacteria > Omnitrophota > Omnitrophia > Omnitrophales > Aquincolibacteriaceae > CAYLPP01. The sequence goes on along the minus strand of CAZMMY010000044.1, from coordinate 3,993 downwards.
TGTCCTTCATTTCCACTTTCAGACGCTTGGTGAAGCCGCTGTCTTTGGCGCCCTTGACGTAGAAGGTCAGGGTGTTGTAAGACGTGGCGTTTTCGCCGTTCAGCTTCATCCACATACCATTGTACGCGGGATTCGGGGAATCCACGTCATAGGTAAGCTTGACGGAGTAGCCGGCAGGATCACCAAGAGCATCATCCGGCTCAAAGGAGAGCTGGGTACCCTGGGTATCATCGTTAGGGTCCTTGTCCCAGGCGCCGAAATCGCCGCCGATATTGTTGGGCTTGTCGCCGGTATCAAAATCGGCAATGACAAGAGCGTTAGCATTTTTCTCAGCGGCCATAGCGGGCTGAGCCACTACCAAACCAAACGCGATCAGCATCATGATTGCGTATAAATTGGTCTTCTTCATTGTGTTGCTCCTTTCGGTTTCTAATATTTTACTGCACCTTCTAAGACACTCAGGGGACTTATTTTATTCATTTTAAAAGCCGGTTTCCAGCACAATAATTAACGCACCACCTTGTGCCGGCGGGCCCCCGAGAAACACCACTCCCGGCCTTAATATGGACACGACTGTGTCCAGATACTCTTTATTGTCCTTGCGGATCCCCGCCTGGACCATGACCCGCCCGTTTTCTACCGAGGTAAGCGTAAGGGTCAGCTGGTAGCCATCCGGCAGCTCAAGGGTCTGGGGTTGAAGCTTTTTGAGGTCGTGGTTCTTGTCGTCGACCTGGTGATACGCTGTATAGGAGAACAGCTGGATCAGCTGGTCCCGGTAAGCATCATTGACCAGATTGAAGTCATTGCCCTGATTGGACGCCACAAGGATGGTGGTATGGACCTTCACCGGTTCATCCGCGGCCGCGGCATACGGCTGACTGACCGCGAAAACCAGCGCCATCATAAGAGAAAGGATTTTTTTCATGCCGGCACCCCCGCAGGTTTCATAAATACCCAGATAACGGTAATGGGCTTGGAATCAATGCTTTTACGAAAAACCATGGGCTGGCCGACGTCGCTAGTGGCGCTTTTGACCATGACCCTGGGAAATAAAACTCTCGCAGGCGGCTGAAGCCGCGTGGGCAGCGGCTGCGGCGCGGGCTTGGCAACCGGCCTTCTGGCCATGGAGGAAGCTTCCTGCCCTGCCGCGATTTTTGCTGCCGCGGGCCTGAGCGCAACAGGCGCACCGGCCGGAGAAATACGGAAGAAAAATATGAACAGGCAGACCAGCAAGGCTGCGGGCGCGAGCAGGTCGAAACCGGGGAAGGCCGCGGGCTGGGGCTGGTAACGCGCCAGAAAAGACTTTTTGTCGGCGGCAAGCGTCGGGCTTTCAATCTCGCGGGCCATCAGCTCGCGGTAGATTTCGATCGCTTTGTTTTCCAGGTCCTGCGGATTCATGGCTTGTTCACCTCAATTTTAGAACTTAAAACTTCGCCGAGCTTTTTTCTGGCATAAAACAGGCGGGACATCACGGTCCCGAGCTCCAGCTTCAGGGTCTCCGCGATTTCTTCGTAACTAAGTCCCTGCCACTCCCTTAAAACCAGCACAGCGCGGTGGTCGGCTGATAATTCCTCGAGCGCTTTGGCCACCACGCGCTTCAGTTCCGACTGCTCGGCTTTTTCGCGCGGGCCGGCCGTCGTGTCTGTGATGATCACAGGAGCTTCGTCTTCGTCATCACTGACGTCCGTTGCATCGAGCGACTGGGCCGGACGCTTGCGGCGCTGCTCGTCGATGGCCGAATTGAACGTAATCCTGTAAAGCCAGGTCTTGAACTTCGATTTACCTTCAAAATGAGCGAGCTCACGGTGGGCCTTTAAAAAAGCCTCCTGAGCAACATCGCGGGCCGCTTCGCGGTGGTGAAGAACGCCGAATGCGACCGCATAAACCATCTCATAGTACTTGTCTGCCAGCTTGCCGAAAGCTTCCTGTTTTCCGGCCTTGGCCTGCCTGACAAGTTCGTCATCCGGATCAATCATGGAGGCCCAACCTAGCACATAAGACGAGGAGCGGCAACGGGTTATTCAAATCTAAAATGCAAAAACCGCAGAGGCTGCAGCCTCTCTGCGGTTTTCGTATGATCGCTATTGATATCTAATGCTAAAAGCTGATCGTTTCGCTCGCTTCGCCGTCGGCGGAATCCTGCGTGGCGACGGCGGCGGGCACCCCGGGTTCCTGCCAGTCTGTCCCCCCGCCGCCAAGAGGGCTGACGGGTGCCGTGATGGTATTCGGATTGTCCGGTTTTAAAGCTTCAGACACCGAATCCGGAACAGCCTTAAGCGCGGGCTTCCTTTTACCGGCGCGGCGGGGCGCGGCTGCCGGAACGGACCGCTTCACTTCTGCCGCAATGTCTGAAAAATCTTCGTCTGCGGCAGCGGCCTCTCTCAAATCCTTCTCAGCCTCGGCCGCGAGCTCCGCGGTTTTACCTGTCTCATCCGGGTCGTCAAACAAAGGCGGGCGGATCGCCTCTTCATCAGAAGCCGGCGGCGGAACGGAAACAGGCTTGTATTCCGGGAGCGGCTTTTTCTTAACCAGTGGAGCGGGCGGCAGATTATCTGCGACTTTTTTTTCCGGAACAGCTGCCGCGGGCGGCGCGGCACGTTTCGCGGCAGGTTTGCGCGCCGGCTTTTTAACCGGAGTTCCGTAAGAGCCGTACGGCTTCAGGGGTCTGTCTTTGATCAAAGGCTTCGGCTTTGGCGCGGCGAGAGCAGGCGCGGGCACCGCCTCTGGCCTGGGTTTAGGCGCGGGAGGCTGGTTTCCCTTGCGCCACACAAGGCCGCCGGCTCCAGGCTTGCCTTCGTCTGAAAAAGCCGCGGCCGGAGAAACCAAAAGTAGTGCAATGAGGAAAAAAGCGGAACTTTTTTTCATAAATCCTCCAGATTGCGGTGTTCTTATTATAGGGTACCGGTTCCAAAAGTGCCAGGCTCGAATGGAAAACTTAAATGTTCAGCGGCGAACCTGGACACTTACTGGAACCGGTACCCCATTAGACCTCTTCCCAGGAGCTCCGGTACCCACCGATTGTTTCTGAATACTGGATGAACCTTTTATAGAAAGGAATATTCGCGAGAGTCGCGCTGTCGCCAATCACGACCAGCTTTCTTTTGGCTCGGGTCATAGCCACGTTCATGCGGCGCGTGTCGGCAAGGAATCCCAGTTCGCCCTCCACGTTCGAACGAACCAGCGAAAGGATGACGACTTCCTTTTCGCGGCCCTGGAAACCGTCCACACTGTCGACTTCTATCCCCGGGTCAGGAGAGCGGCTGGAAAGAAGCCGGACCTGCGCGCTGTACGGGCTGATAATGGCCATCTCTTCGGGCCGTACGCCAGCCTTGAGCAGCTTGTCCGCATGAGCAAGGACCATAGCGGCTTCTTCGGCGTTATAACGGCTTTCGCTGCCGGCCTCGAGCGCTTCTTCGAAGCCGCGCCCGGCAGTGTCGAGAAACAAAAAGACTTCTTCGGTTTCCGGCGTTTCCTGAACATGCTTTAAATCCGAAAGCCGCCACGCCTCGACTGAAGGGTCCGCTATCAGTTCCCCGCCGTAAAATTCTTTCGAAGAAAAATTCATGATCTTCTCATGCATGCGATACTGCGTCCGCAGCAGCTGCCTGCGTTCCTCGCCGACCAGCGGATGCAGGCGCTCGAACAAAGTAGTCCCCAGCCCGCCTTCCTCCGCTTTTTTGGAACGCACGGTCGGCGGGAGCTGGAAGTGGTCGCCGGCCAGCACAACCTTCTGCGCCTTCAGCATGGAGATCCATGCGCCCGGCTCCACGGCCTGGCTGGCTTCGTCCATGACCAGCAGGTCGAACGGCTTTTTCTTGAGCAGCGGGTCGGACGCGCTTGAAAGCGTGCCCACCATAACCTGCGCGGCCTGAAGCACCTGCGCCACGATCTGGCGGTCCAGTTCGCGAATCGTGTCTTTCATACTCCTCATTTCTTCGGCGAAATTCCTGCGCTCGTCATAACTCAGACCGCCGCGTTCTTTTTTTCGGCCGT
>CAZMMY010000043.1:0-9156 GCA_964567495.1 uncultured bacterium | reverse complement strand
GTCACCGATTTCACAGTTTTCACCGACCGCGGCGAATGCCTCGATCGTGACGTTCTGGCCGAGTTTGGCGCTTTTCGCGACGGAAGCCTGCGCGGAAATACCGGGTGCGTAGGAAATCGGCGGGAAAAACGCATTCAGCAGCTTGGCCCAAGCGAGTTTGGGATAGGGTACCTGGATAAGGGGTTTTTTGGATGCCTGCACCGCGGGCGGGACAATCAGGCAGGCGATCTCGGTTTCTTCCATACGGGCCACGTTTTTGGCATCCTGGATAAAAGTGATCATCCCCGCGGCGGGAGACTCGTAATTGGTGATGCCGGTCACAGGGACGCTGCCGTCGCCGACGACCTGTCCCTGTATGAGAAGGGCGATTTCCTGTACAGTTTTGCGCATGGAAGGCCGAGTATAACAACGGGGGCGCACCTTGTCAACGCGCCCCGGCGTGATACAATGTGCCCGCTTGTTTAACGGAGGTTTTTGGATGCGTCTCGGGAAATTTCTCCTGATTTTTCTTCTGGCTCTGCCGCTTGCGGGCTGCATTGAGACTGAATTTGATTTCAAGACCGTGGTCAAAAGCGACGGTTCAGTCACACGAAACACCGCGATCGACGGCCGAGGGGCCAAGCTTTTCAAAGTCCCGGGCGGCGAATGGAAATCCCGCACTTGGGAAACGCGCGGCACGAGCGCTCTCTTCCCGGACACTTACCACCACATCCGCTCGCAGGGCTTTTTCCCGGCGGAAAAGCCCATTACATCCGATTATGAATTCGACCTCCCCAAGCTGACAGAAGAATGGACCGAAGCCGAAAAGAAAAAACTCGAAGACGCGGGCGTAAAACAGCCGTTCGAGAGCAGTATTTTTTCCCGCAACAAGATCGAGGTCCAGCGTTTCCAGGGTTTTTTCACGGTGACTTATGTTTATGAAGAGACGTTCCAGAACGTGAACGTTGTGCCTCTCCTGATGATGGACCTGAAGCAGGAGGTAAAGGCCCAGTCGGAAGGCCGGGGCCAGTCTTTCCAGGATTCGGAACTCGAGGAGCTCGCGCGCGTGCGTCTTGAAGATGAAATCCTGCCGCAGATCCGCTTTAAGTCCGAGATTGAGCTGCCCGGAAAAATTATTTCGACCAATGGAAAGCAGGAAGGAGAGCGGAAGGCTGTCTGGAAGTTTTCGCTGAGGGATTTCCAGGGAAGCTATTCGGTCTACACTCTGCGCGCCAGCTCGAGAATGTTCCGGCCGCTGGCGCTTCTTTTCTTCGGTTCGATGGCCCTGCTTCTGCTGGTGGTTTCAGCCCTCGTTATCGTGGGCATGAGCCGTTTCAAACCTCGCCATTACGACGACGATCCTAAAAAACGTTAGCCCTGCGTGTGGTCCTGCAGGCGGGCTCGCGTCATGACGTCCCGGTTCCACTGTATGAAGTAGTCGTATTCGCCGCGTTCGATAATCACCTGCCGGTATTTTTCCTTCAAATTCTTTTCATACTCGGCTTCATCTGCGGGTTTTTTATCCAGGACGCGGAAGACCGCGGTCTCACTGCCGCGCTGCACTGGCGCTGAAATTGCGTCTTTTTCGAGCGCGATCAGTTTTGCAAGCTGGACGTCGGTTATCTGCCAGGCCGCCATCCAGTCTGAGAAAGGGATCAGTCCGCCGCTGGTCTTGACGTCCAGTTTCTGTTCCTTGACCTGCTTGTCCCAGTCCGCGGCGTTCTTGACCGCGTCCTTGAACTTCTGCGCTTCAGCCGGGCTGCTGAAAAAAACGGCGTCCGCGGCGAGCTTGTTCTCCTGAAAATCAAACTGCTGGCGGACTTCCTCGTCTGTGGGCGGTTCCGTTTTGCTACCCTCGCGGACTTTCTTGATCAATTTCTGGATGCGAAGCCATTCGCGGATCTGCCTTTCGAAATCCTGGGGCGTTTCGCGCACCGTGCCCGCCAGGAAGCGGCGGTAACTTTCCATGTCGGACGGAACTTTCTGCGCTTCGAGCAAACGCACCACCTCGGCGCGGACTTCTTCGTCGGAAACGTCCAGCTTCAGGTTTTTTGCTTCGCGGGAGTAAATCAGGTTGTCCCAGGTCACGCGCTTCAGCGTGGTCGCGTCAGTGATGGGTTCTCCGCCCGGCGTAAAAATGCGGCTGGCGCGCTCGAAGAGGTCGTATTCCTGGAAGGTGACTTCGCGGCCGAAGATCTCGCCGGCAATGCGGCCTTTTTTCTGGAACTGGGTGCCGAAGCTGAAGCCGCCCCACAGAACGAACATCACGACCACGGTCCAGATAATGGCTTTTGTATTATTGCGGATGCCTTTGAGAATCATGAACGCTCCTTTGGATGGGTTGCTAAAAACGGACTTCTTTGCGCCAAACGCCGTGCTTGGTGCATTTGACGTAAATCTGCACATAGTTGATCACGCTGGTCAGCCACATTTCGGCCTCAATTACGTGGTCCTTCTTGAAGCTTTCATGGCCTACTACCAGGCCGTCTTTGTCCAGCAGGTAGAGGGCCTCGATGCGGCCATCTGAATCGTCGTCGGGATGGTCGACGGAAACAGTCAGCACGCGGGTCATTTCGAGGCCGTCCTTGCGTATGATGGCCTTGATCCGGGGTGTGTGCATGGCCTCCTTGCCTTTCCAGGGGCCGGGGCTTTTGTCGGAATAGGCAGTCTCGAAAACCGGGTTTTCGATGACGTTGCCGTAGCTGTCCTTGAAGCGGTAATCTGGGTCGCCGTCCGCATAGGCTGGCAGCGGCGGAGAAAAGACCAGCAGGGCGGAGAGGATGAGTAAAACGGGTTTCATGAGGGAATTATACTTTCTTTATTAAAAGCCTGCAAATGCCGAAAACTAATATCGATGGACTACTTAAATTTAAGAAAGGCCTTCTTCGTCCTATTGGCGGGAACCCTGATACAGGGGACGGCCCTGGCCGGGTATGATTACAAGTTTGAGAGCAAGCCTGCTCCCATGGGCCAGTTTGAGTCCGAAATGGGGAGCAAGCTGACGCGCGGCGTGACCAACCTGATTTTCGGCTGGACTGAGCTGGTGCAGGCCCCGGTCTTCATGTCTCAGGAGCCGAAGGCGAACCCGCTCAAGGTCATTTTTCTCGGGATCCCGTACGGAGTCATCCGCGCGGTCGGACGCACGGGCATCGGCGTTTATGAAATGGTGACTTTTTATGCGCCTCAGCCGCCTATTATGCGGCCCATCGAAGGGGAAGTGGTATGAAGCCTGACGGAAAAAAATGGATTGTGCTCGCGGTCGCCCTGCAGGTTTTTTTTCTGGCCTGCGTAGACAATGCCCGCGCGATCGACTCCGCCTACTCTGGTAATTTCATCGTTCCTGAAAACCAGTCCGGATTCAGGGAAGAGCAGTATGAGATGAAAGCCGGCCAGAAGCTGGAGCGGGGTGCCAAGAATTTCGCTCTCGGCTGGCTGGAAATCCCGCATGGTGTCAAATCCGAATACTACTACCGCAAGCAGGAGTATCTGGACCGCACGCCCGAATCGTTTTTCATAGGGCTGTTCAAGGGCTTCGTCAACGCCGTGGGCAGGACGGGCGTAGGCCTCTATGAGGTTTTTACTTTTCCGTACGCGCAGGACCCCATCGTCGAAGACATGGACGAGTGGCTGTATTAGGAGCGCCCAACACGATTGCCATGGTGCGGACCAAAACGTGAAAAACGGAAAAAGATTCCCGCTTAAAATGCTTTCTACTGCCGCGCTTGTTTCGATCTGCTTTCTTTCTCTCGGCCTGAGAAGGCTTTCCGATCTTCCTGTCAGCGAAGTGATTTTCGATCCGGGCACTCCCGGCCTTTCGGTCGGCGTAATCGGGAACACCCTTGTCGAGCTCGGCGATTTTTACGAAGGCGCCAAAATCATGGGATTCGATCAGGCCGCTGTGATCGTCAAGAACATGCAGAGCGACGATCAGGTCAAATGCCTGGCTTCCGGAACGACTGACCCGAAACTGCGCCGCAAGGCGGTCTATCTTTTCGTGGCCAAGCAGATGAGGGCCATCGGAGAAGCCCAGCGCGCCTATCTTGAAAAATTCGGTGATACCTATGCGCACGAGCTCGAGGTCCTGATGCGGCAGGGGCTGGTGCGCGGCTTCAAGGAAGACGCCGTCAAGCAGGATTACTATTTCGAAATTTCTCAGCTGGGAAAAACAAAGTTCATGGTCATGCAGGGGCAGGACCCGGCCTTTCTCGCACTGGCATCGCCTGTGAATCCGGCCGAAGGCGACCTTTACTTTTCTGTCAATCACCTGGGCGAAGTGCGCTACGGCGCCACGCTGTTCGAAGCGGCCTGGGGCCCTGTTTGGGAATATAACGAAGCCAACCAGGATGCGGCCCAGCGGCCGATAGGTGCGGCGTGAAAAAACTTTTTTTCGCCGCGCTGATAGTCGCTGTTTTCGCGCCGTCTGCGGCAGCCGATTATGCGGGAGAGATCCGGGACCAGATCACGGAGACCGGGAACAAATTTATCGCCGGCATCGAACCCGCTTATTTCCGCGATATGGGCATTATCGCGCGCAAGGCCGACGACGCGGGCCTCTACGACCTTACTTCCGAAATCGTCAAAAGTTATCTTTTCGAGCGCATGGAAAAATATCTCGAGGCGCAGATTGAGGCCGTCAACAATGAGGCTGGCCGCGACCCTTATGAGGCGTCCCGCAGAATCGGGCCGCTCCTTAAATACGAGCGCTATTACGAGCCCAGCCAGGAGTTTCTCAGTTCGTCCGCGGGGCAGGGTTTTTCCGCGGGAATGGCGCGCCAGCGTCAAGAAGCGCTCGAGTTTTTGAAGCTTTCCGGCGCGCAGGAGGCCGTTCTGCTCGGCCTTCAGGCCATGCACAAGACCGGCCTGTTTGCCACCAGGCGCCAGGAAGAAGACAGGGAAATGGAGAAGCTCATGGGTCTTCTGAGCTGCACGCTCGGCTGGAAGAAAAATTTTTCCTATAAATACGAGCAGGAGTTTAAGACTGATTATGAGAAAGGCACGCTGACCGAAGACGCCGAGTTTACGCTCGAAACTGTTTCGGACGATTATCTCAACGCGAAATGGAGCGGGCCGTGGAATTATCGCTACACGGGCCGCGACGGCGAAGGTCAGGGCGCGACTCGCGCCACGCTGAAATACCGCCGCGGCGACTACAGCGCAGAGCTTTTTATCGAAGGAGCCAGGCTTTCTTCGGCCGGGCGGTTTAATTTTCCGGCGAATCTTTCCGGAGAAAAAAGGGTGGTCGAAGTCACCGGTACGGGCCTGAAGCCGCAGGCAAACTTTATCGGGCAGGCCATGCCGCTGACCGGCTGCCGGGAAGTGCAGGTCGTCAAACAGCCCGTGAACCCCGCGGCCAAGAAAAAGGTTCTGGTGGGCTGATGAGAAAAGTCCTTTTTCTTGTTTTGATTGTCTCGCTGCAGCCCGCCTGGGGACGAGACGTTGAAAAGAAACCCCAATTCCTGAGCGTCGGTCCGCTCGAAGCGGTCGAGCAGGCGAACGACCGCGATTACCTTCCGGTGGTCCAGCGGCTGGTCCGCAACGCTCAGAAAACCATCGACATTTCGCTCGACGGCCTCAGCCTGGACGGCACACAGCAGGATCCGGTTCTGAAACTTCTTCACGATATGATGGACGCTGCGCGAAAGGGTGTGAAAGTCCGCATTTTTCTGAACACACAGTCCCCGGATGAAAAGGCGCCTTTCTTCCTGCAGGATGACATGCTGAATTCCCTGCGCCACGACGGCGTGGAGCTTCATTACGTCAATCCGAAGTTCGCTCTGCGGGACAGACTCTTGATCGCGGATGGGGAATGGGTGCTCGAAGGCGGCCTGCGCTGGGAAAAAGAAGACCTGCAGCAGGGCCTGGGTTCGGCTACGCTCAGCCGCTCGGAAGAGCTGGCGGACAAGAAGCGTGTGCGCCTGGAACTGCTTCCGCTCTGGGACGTCGAAGTCAAAAAACGCGAAAAAACGGAAGGCGGGGTCGGCGTTCCGGTTTTTCTTCTGCGCGACAAAAAATATTTTGCAGGGATGGTGCGCCTGGACGATTCGGACGCCATGAAAATTTATCTCGCGCTGCTTCGCGGTTTTTACGCCTCCGGCGCAATCCGCGGCACCTGGATGTTCGAGGATCTTGCTGCGGAAATCCCCGCCGATGAACATTATGAGCGCTATGCCGTCGGGCTTCAGGTGCTGAAGTCCATCGAGCGGCTGGAAAAAAGTTACGGCCTTGTGGCGGTCGAGAGAAAAGAAGCGGACCGCGTCACGCTTACGCTGATTCTGCCGTCGGACCTTAAACCCGCGGCCTATGTCCCGCTCATGATTTTTCATGAAAACTATGCCAAACAGCTCTCGGCCCGCGCGCTCATGGCGTATTTCATCATCCTGCTGCGTTCGCAGGCGGCCGGTGATTCGCCGGTCTGGCTTGGTTCCGAACGCAATGTGGAGCAGGACTTCCCGGTGACGCGTGAGGATTTTCGCCTCGGCGTCGAAGAGCTGCAGCGCAAAAACCTGATAGAAGTTTTTCCGTTCATGCTCGAAGGCGCGTACAGCCGCCTGGAGGGCGTGGAATACCGCTACCAGGTCAACCCTGTACTTTCACTTTCCGAAAAAATCCAGACCTGGACCCGCCTTCGCGACCAGTTCGGTGACAGCAAATTCGATCGCGCCAGGGAGCTGGCCGAGGCGCTCGGGGAAAACGAAGACCCGAAAGTCATGGCCGTGTATATGGAATTGATGGAACGTTTTCCCCTTGAAGACATTCGCTCTTTCACCGAACACATCTCCGGCCTGGAGCAGCGCAGCACGCCTCAGAAAATGGCTTATTTGAAGGAACTCCTCGAGCATGAAACCCGCAGGTTCGAGCTTGCGACTACGGCGGTTTTTCTTTTTTCTCGCTCTCGCGTCCGTTCCGGCGTTCGCCGCTTTCGCGGAAACCGCGCCGCGGAACATCCGTATCGTCGCCCTCGTCACGCCCGGCTTCAAACAGGCGGGTGACTGGCAGAAAGACATCAACCAGCGCGTCAGCTTCGCCAATGTTATTTTCGAGAAGAATTTCAATGTCCATTTCCGTGTGGAAAAGTTCGAGACCTGGAATATCCAGGACGAAACACGCGAGATGAGCCTTCAGGCTGAGGAGCTGAAAAGCCTGGTGCGGCCCGAGGCGGACAAAATCGTGGTGGGTTTCCACAAAATGAGCCGGGCCTTCGGCAAGGAACAGGCCATTGACATGGAAACTGTGGGCACGGCGGCGTTCTTCAACGGAGTTATCGCCATCCGCGATCCTTTTGGTGAATTCGGGGCAGAGCCCGGGAAATTTGTGCTGACGCATGAGCTGGCGCATTTGTTCGGTGCGGTTCACGTCAGCGGCGCAAGGGCCATCATGCGCCCTGCGCTGGAAGAAACGCCTGAAGAGCAGATCGACCCTGATAACGTCCAGATTATCAAAAGCACGCGCGCCGTGGATTTTTCCAGGGGTCTGGATTCTCTTTCCGCGCAGGCCATCGACGGTCTGACCGCCTCTTATGAAAAGCTGATCCGCGCCAACCCGCACAGTGATTTCTATTACCAGCTCGGATTTTTCTACCGCAAAAAAAATATGGAAGCGCGCGCGGTCTCGGTTTGGGAGGAGGCGGTGCGCCACAATCACGACAACCCGCAGATCCATTACCAGCTCGGGATGCATTATCACAAACAGGGGCAGTACGACCGTGCGATCCAGTCGCTTGCCAGCTCCATCGCGCACTTCGTTCTTCCGAGCCAGCAGAAACAGAAAGCGAACGTCCTTAATTTCCTGGGCGTGGCTTATTTCCAGAAAGATCATGAAGACCAGGCGATTTATGCCTGGCTGCAAGGCCTGACTGCGGACCCGGAGAGCCGGGAGCTGCAGTCTAACCTGGCTGCGGCCTATCTCAAAAAGGGAGACGTAGAACGGGCCTATAATGAATTGATTAAATTTCAGGCCAAGCACCCGGGCGACCCCGTGGTTCTCGCCAACCTCGGCAGCATCTTCATGCAGAAAAAAGAATTTGATAAGGCCGCGGAATATTATTCGCAGGCCCTAGCCCGGACTGCTGCGCCCAAAGATGAGAAAGGTCTTTTGAGTTCGCTCGAGGAATGGGATCTTCGCACGGACCTGGGCGCGGCTTACATCGAAATGAAACAGCCGGCACGAGCCGTGGCCGAGTTCACCAAAGCCAAAAACCTGAAACCGGGAGAGGAACGAACGGCCCGCGGGCTTGCCAGGGCCTATATCGAAATGAACGACTTCAGTTCAGCCTACAGGGAATTGAAGGAAGCTCTTGCGAAGACCCCCAAGGACCCCTACTTGCAAGCCATGCTGGCCCAATCGGCCCTTTCCCTTGGGAAAAAGGAGGAGGCGGTGTCTGCGGCGCGCGAAGGCATCCGCAACGGCAAGCCGGACCTTCAGGCCATGCTTTACCGCAATCTCGGGACCATCTACGGCAGTATGGGGGACTTTCCCAAGGCGGCTGAAGCGCTGAAGGCCGCCCTGAACCTCGACTGGAAAGACGCCGACGCCCATTTTAACCTCGGTGTGACTTACGCCAACCAGCAGAACTTCGAAGAAGCCCGCCGCTCATTCCAGAACGCGCTTCGGATCAGGCCTGATTATGGGGCCGCCAAAACCGCACTGGCCGACCTCGAGAAAGTCATGGCTTCCCGCGCAGGCCGGAAATCCGCCTAACTCTTATCTAACGCTTGCTTTAGGAAGCTGGAAGCCGTAAAATCCAGCTTAATGTATCTTGAATACTGGGGACTTCAGGAAAAGCCTTTTCAAAATACTTCCGACCCCCGCTTTTTGTGTCTCTCCGAGCAGCACAATGAAGCCCTGAGCCGCCTTCAATACGCCGTCCACGAATTCAAACCTTGCGCGCTTCTGACCGGGGTTTTCGGCACCGGGAAGACCCTTCTTGCGCAGGCGCTGCTCGACAGCCTCAGGCCCGAACAATTTGCTTTCGCGTTTATTTTTAATCCGCAGCTTTCGCATGTCGAACTTCTGCGCGAGATCATTTATCAGCTCGGCATTCATGATCCGCCCGACCAAAAAACCGACATCCTTCACCGCCTGTCGGACATTCTGAACGACAACTATTCCGAGGGCCGCCACACCGTGATCGTGGTGGACGAAGCCCACCTGATCGAAGACCGCCTCATTTTTGAAGAG
>CAZMMY010000042.1:7544-9180 GCA_964567495.1 uncultured bacterium | reverse complement strand
TGCCGATGATGGGGTTGATGATGTTCCAGGGCTTGCCGAGGTCGAGCACCAGGCCGCCCGCATAGAAGACGTAGGCGAGGAAGCCGTTCAGAACGGTGACGCGGACAATCGGGTGGTAGCGCTCCACCTTCAGCAACTTCCCTTCCGCGCTGAAAATGTAATGGCTGGAAAGATTCAGGATCTTAACGTCAGAGTAATAGGTGCTGTCTCCCTGAAAAAAGCCAAAGCCAAAAAAACCTGCCACCGCCTCCCGGTCTATTTTTTTTGCTGAAGCAGCCTTCGCGGCCAAAGCAAAACAAGAGCTGACGGCGCCTTTTTTCCCGTCGAACGCATGATATGCATGGCGCGTTCCGAAACGGTCGGTCCAGACATGCCACGAACCGTCCGCCGCCAAAAAAATCAAGAGAAAGGACCCGTTTAATTCGCGTGGCAGGAGGAGGCCTGCAGACAGGTCGGAAGCCAGGTCCTTTAGGCCGGGGTCACCCTTGTAAGAATAAATTTTTCCGCTTATCCAGGCCGTGCCTCCGGCATTTTTAATAAAAGGCTCCGGAAAGCCGGCTCCGCGGCCGCTGCCGGACTGCAGCAGGCCTTCTGAAATTAAGAAATCCTGGAATTTCAAGGCATGCACTCCAGATAAAATTTTTCGTGCGCTAACGCTTCCCGTTCGATTGTATAAAATTCCTCGACCCGCCGCCGGGCCATGGAGCCGAGCCTCTGTCTGTGTTCGACAGAATCCGCGAGCCCACGCAACGCGGCGGCCAGTGACTCCGCGTCTTCAGGCGGGACGATTATTCCATTTATGCCTTCTTCGATGATATCGCTTGAGCCCGGAATAGCGGTCGCTATACAGGCTTTTCCGCAAGCCATGGCTTCCAACAGGGCAACCGGGCAGCCTTCCATGCGCCATTTGGCCCACGTGGGCAGGACCACGATGTCTATTTCTGAAAAGAAGTGCGGCATGTCCTCGATATTTCCAAGAAAATGGACACGCTCTTCGATCTTTAAATCGCGTGACTTTTTTTTAAGCGCCTCCGTATGCTCCGCATCAGAATGATTGCCGGCAAGCATGACATGGAGCCCTGGCAGAAGCGCCGCGGCTTCGAGAAGGGTCGTATGGCCTTTGACAGGGACCAGATGCGCCGCGCAGCCGACGGCCGGCGCTTCCGCGGGGACGCCGAATTTTTTGCGCAGACCCAGGCGGGGCGGGAGCCCTGGAACAAACTTCAAGGCGTCTACGCCTCTGGGAATCAACACAGCCTTTTTAGAAAAAATTCCTTTAAAAAAATGGTCCATCATGTCGGTATTCTGGGCTGCAATTTTTTTCGCCAGGAGGGTGCGTACGTACCAGGCCTGGCGCCCCCAATTCATGTTTTTTTTTGTGTAAACCCACGCCTTGGCCCCGGCGGCATAAGCGATCATAGGCTCGGTGTAATCGTCCAGATAATGGAAGGAATGCCACAGGTCGAAACCATAGGGCCGGAAAGCGTTCGCCAGGTGCTTGACTCTCCGCGGCAGGCTCCAGTAAGGTTTCACGTCCGTAGTGAAGGGCATCTCCAGAAAAGGGATTCCCATGGCTCCGGCCTCACGGTCCAGCTTGCCGCCTTTCCTGCCCACGCATATAGACGGCGAAAATTTT
>CAZMMY010000042.1:0-7534 GCA_964567495.1 uncultured bacterium | reverse complement strand
CTGTGGATGATATTAAGCATGGCGCGGCCGGAACCGGCCGTAATAAAGTTGGGGATCGTAAATAAAATTTTTACGGGCACGTTCATCAGCGGGCTACCCCGTTGTTTTCAGCCCACCATTGAAGAGAGAGAAGAGACCAGACGCCCCATTTATTGTCCTGCCGCCCGCTTGAATGCTGCGCCCAGAAAGACTCGAGGCCTTTGCGATTGAAAAACTCCGAATTCAAGAAAGTCCCGTTCAAAAGGGTTTCTTCCACGGCGGCCCGCGGTTTTCCCCTCAGCATTCTGCCCAAAGGAAACGAAAAGCCTCTTTTGGCTGGCCAGACTTTCTTTTCGGGGAGATACCGTTGCAGCGTGGTTTTAAGCACATCTTTTGTGCCGGAGTTTTTCAGGTTCTCAAAGAGATTGATACGAAAACTGGTTTCGATGACTTCCCTGTCAAGCATGGGGACGCGGGCTTCGAGGCTGTTATGCATGGAAGCCATGTCCACTTTTTTTAAAATGCGCTGGAGCTGTCCCCGGAATTCGACTTCGCGCGCGAAACACGCCAGATTTTTCCAGCCGGGTTTTCCAGAAAATTCATACAACAGGAAATCTTCGGGAACAGGCGGAAGACCTGGCGCGACGGCCCGGATATCAGATTCCATCATCCGGCTGTTGACTTCGAAGTAATAGTCGCCGGGAGAACGGAAAACGATCACGTCTGATTTTCGTGGAAATCCCAAGTAGCGGCCCGCCGCATACATGCCCATCCTGAGCAGGCGCGGATAGCGGAAGTCCTCTCCGTTTTTCAAAAGCGAACGCGGCCTTTCATAACCGAAGAAAAGTTCGTCACCGCCATCTCCGCTCAGCGCCACCGTGACGCGCCGCCGTGCCAGCCGGCTTACCAGAAGGGTTGGAAGAATGGAAAAATCCGCAAGAGGTTCGTGCTGGGCAACCGCGACCTCGCGGAACATTTGCAGCACGACCTCTTCGTCCGTTTCCTCACTGTAATGGCGGACATCAAGGATTTTGGCATACCGCGCAGCTTCTTCTCCTTCATCCTGATTCCATCCGGGATTTGCAATAGTGAATGCACTGAGCGAAGGCCCTGCCTGCCTGCGCGCCACAGCCGTAATCAGCGGCGAATCGACGCCGCCGGACAGGAACACTCCAAGAGGAACGTCCGATATGCGCTGGCGCCGCACTGCGTTGTCCAGCGCGGTTTCCAGGGCATCCACGGCTTTAACGCCGGTCAACCCCGGTTCATCCTGGTAAGGCAAAGACCACCACGTCTTTTTTTCCATCCGACCTTCCGCGTCAACCGAAAGGAAACAGCCGGGCTCGAGCTGGAAAGTGTTTTCGAAAAGGCCGTACGGCGCGGGCACATACTGAAGTTTCAAATAAAGATGCAGGACATCGCCGCGTAAGCCGCCGGGCTGGCCCCAAGGCGAACGAAAAAGTGCGTTGTACTGCGAAGCGAAAACCAGGCCTTTGCCGGGGTGCAGCGAATAATAAAGCGGCTTGATGCCCGCGTGGTCACGGGCCAGCACCAGCTTTTTGTCCGGAATGGAATACCACGCGAACGCGAACATGCCGTTTAATTTCGCAATGGCGCTTTCGCCCCAAAGCTCCATGGCTTCGAGCAGGACTTCCGTGTCCGTTTTTGAGCGGAAGCGCAGGCCATGGCTCTCAAGCTCCGCCCGCAGCTCCTTAAAATTATAAATTTCACCATTGAAAATAATGGCGGACCGGCCGCTCGCGGAAATCATGGGCTGATGCCCTGCGGAGCTCAGGTCCAGAATGGAAAGCCTCCGGAACCCGAAATGAACCCGGTTTTCCTGATCATGCCAGAAACCTTCGCCGTCGGGACCTCGGCGCGCCATCAGGCCCGTCATATTGCGCACCGATGCCTGAAACCGCGGCGCGTCTCCGTTTTTTTCAAAACTCAGGAGCCCTGCGATGCCGCACATATCAGGCTTTCGCCTCCCAGTAATAGTTCCGGATGAAAGATTCTGGCGAGGCCGCGGCGTCCAGCCGCGGGATCCGGAAAAGATTCTCTTCCAGCCGCGCCGTGTCCTGACGCGTGGTGAACGCCATTTTGTAGCCCGCGGCCCGGGCTTCGTGCTCCGATTCGCGCACGTATTTGCCGTTCGGGTAAGCCAGGAAACGGCAGGGCCGTCCCAACTTTGACTCGATCATTTTTTTTGAAAGCTCCAGTTCACGCTGCCGCACCGCCTCCGGCTGGGCCAAGTGGTGGATTTCATGCTCAAACCCGTGGCTGCCGATTTCCGCGCCTGCCTGCTCAAGCCGACGGACGTCCTTCCAGGAAAGCATTTTGAAACAAGGATGCTCTTCGAGCAGCCGCGCCAGCTCTGCTTTTGGGAAAAAACTGCGCAGATTTTCCATCTCCTGGTTCTTGGCTTCGGCGGAAAGAGTTTTCATGGAGTTCCTGATTTCCTGGAAGGCGGCTTCCCTGCTTTCCCTCGTGGAAAGCGAAAACCTGCGGCCGCAGCATCCGGCCTGATCTGAATTACCAGCCATGAGAAGCAGCGACAGCTCTGCGGTCCAAATGGTCGAGCCGCTTTCAAGCAGGCCAGCGGTCAGAAACACGGTCCAGGGCAGCTTATAAGCTTGAAGGATTTCAGCCGCCATCAGGTTGTTGGCGTAACCGTCGTCGAAAGTGATAACCGAAGCTGAAGTCTTCTTACCCCGCTCGAGACTAACCGCCAGTTCTTGGACGGATATCACGCCGCACTTTTTCAAGAAACGCACATGCGCTTCAAAATCTTTACGGAGATGAAAATTGCGTTCCAGCCGCAGGTCCTGTTTCTTTTCAACCACGCCGTGATAGGAAAAAACGCGGACTCCCGAAAGGCGCCTCCTTCCCTCCAGGGCCGCTTTGAACGAATCTGTTAAGAGCTTCAGCATTTATTTAACCGGCCTGCAGACAAACATGATCATATGCGAGCAGCGCATGCGAAGCCAAAGCGGGGATTCCCGGCAGAATTTGGTCACGAGACGGTGGAGCCTCCAGAAAAAAAATTTTTTATCCGCCAGCCAGCTACCGATCTTGTAGTCACGGCTCAGACCAGAGTAAAGGGCATAAGGGAAAATTTCCACAATCTCGAAGCCGCTTTTTTTCAGGATCCCTGAAAATTCCTCTTTGGAAAAATAGTACTGGTAAAACTCCCAGCCGCCTATCCGGACCGCGTCCGCTTTTGGTGCCTTGGCCTTTTTTTTGGCGCGTGCGGCGTTAAGATAAGGGACTGAGATCAGTGCGGTCCCGCCCGGCTTCAGGATCCGTCTTGCTTCTTTAAGACCTGCTTCCGGGCCGTCCGGGTTATGCTCTAAAACCCCGATCGATATATAGGCCGCGTAATAGTTGTCAGGCACGTCCATACGGTAAATATCGCCTTCCCGCACATTCAGCTCCTGCGCGGCCTCGCGGATCTTGCGGATGGTCTCTCCTGCCGTATCCACGCCCTCTACGTTGTAGCCGAGAACATGCAGGGCCATGACCAGCTGTCCCATGCCGCAACCCGCCTCTAGTACCGGCTGGCCTTTGGGAAGATATTTGGCGAACAGGTTGTTGCACTCATCGATCCTGCCGTGCCTGGCGCGTTCCAGTGCTTCAGCCACCAACTTCCGGCCCCACGTTTCCTCCCAGAAATTTTTGATTTTTCCGGAAGAGAGAAACTGGGCCAGCCGCCCCTTTAAATTAAACAGAGAATAATCCATCAGTTGGTCCGCAGCCAGACTTCCAGAAACAAAAGCGCCCACAGCGTGTCCGCCGAGCTCGGATTGGACGGGTAACTTTCAAACAGATGCGATATGGCTCCGGTGTCCAGATATTGGCCAAGCCTCGCATCCGGCCGCAGGACGGTTTCTCTAAAATAATCACGCACAGCTTTATCGCCCATCCAGCCCTGGACCGGAGGGTTAAAACCTTTTTTGGGTCTGTCCACGAAATCCGCAGAAAAATATTTTTTAAGAATCGTGCGAAGGATACGCTTTCCAGTCCATTCACCGACCTCGATTTTATGCACCAGGAATTCATGCGGCAACGAAGACACAAACTCGAGCACACGGGCATCGATGAAAGGCGTGCGCACTTCCAGGCCATGCGCCATGCTGGCGATATCGACCTTATTGAGGATATCGCCAGGAAGATAGGTTTTGTAATCCATCCACCGGACGCGGTCGAGGCCGCTGCCCGGCGCCTGCGCCCAGAGCTGCTCGAAAATATCCGCCTTCGTAAGCCGCTCGATTTCCGGGCGCCAGAGCGAGCGTCTTTCTTCAGGCCTGTTCCATTCGATGATGAAGCGCCACCGTTCAAGAGTTTCGAGGTTTCCGCCGAAACGTGACGGCCACAGCATTCTTGCCGCGGGATACAGCAATTTCTTCCACGGATTTCTTTCGGGATAAATCGATTTCAGCCAGCGGCGGTATGAGCGGTAACCGCCGAAAGCCTCGTCGCCGCCGTCGCCTGAAAGCACCATGGACACCGAGGCCTTGGCCAGGCGTGAAAGGTAGTAAACAGGAACAGCCGAGGCGTCCGCAAACGGTTCGCCGTAATGCTGCGCCAGGAGCGGCAACACGGAAACTGCGTCCGCCCTGACAATCTCAGCGGTATGGTCCGTGTTCCATTTCCGCGCCACGGTCTCTGCATAAGGGAGCTCACCGGCGCCTTCGAAGCCTATGGAAAAAGTTTTGACGCGCGCACCCAGCTCCTGCGCCATGAAAGAAACCACCAGTGAGGAATCCATACCGCCCGATAAAAAAGCGCCGAAAGGCACGTCGGAAACCAGGTGCGCTTTGACTGATTCGCGCAGAACTCTTTCCAGCTCTTCCGCGCATTCCTGGTAATCGCCGCGCGGCCCGGCTCCGAAGCCCAGCTCCCAATAGCTTTCAGGTCCGGAGGTTTTTCCGTCAAAGCCGATGGTCATTCGGCGGCCGGGCTCCAGTTTGCACACACCGCGGAAAATGGTGAGAGGCGCCGGCACGTAGCCGATGGCAAGGTATTCGCCCAGCGCCTGAAGGTCAAGCTCGCGTGGCGGATTCAAAGGTTTGAGCGCCTGCAACTCGGAGGCAAAAACCAGCCGATCCTTTTCCAAAAAATAGCAAAGCGGCTTGATGCCAAAAGGGTCACGCGCCAAGAACAGGCATTTCTTTCCGAAATCCACGACCGCGAAGGCGAACATGCCGCGGAACCTTTCCACGCACCCCGAACCCCAGGCCCGCCATGCCTGCAGCACAACTTCCGTGTCCGAATTCGTCCTGAAAGTCGCGCCCTTTCCTTTCAATTCCTCCCGCAGCTCTCTGAAATTATAGATTTCGCCATTGAATGTTAGGGCACAGGAGCCGTCTTCCGAAACCATGGGTTGGGCGCCACCGACGGAGTCAATAATGGAAAGCCGCCTGTGCGCAAGACCCGCACATTTTTTGATAAAAGCGCCTTCGCCGTCAGGGCCGCGGTGCTTAAGCAGGCCGTTTAAAGCCGTCAGCTCGCTCTCCGTGACCGGCGTTCCGCCGAATTTAAGGACGCCCGCGATACCGCACATTATTTTTTGACCCCCAGTTTATGAAGGAGGGCACGACCCGCTTCCGCCACCCTGCACTTGAAGATTTCCGAGGAAACCAGCGGCCGGACCGCCGCCTTGTCCGCCTTCAGGCTTCCTTTTTCCGTCATTCCGTTTTCCGCCAGCAGGCACTCGAAAATGTTCTGCCACTGGTCGCGGTGGAGCAGAACGTCTTTTTCGGACAGGCACATGCCGAACTTCAGGCCCCAGGTGGCTACACGGAAGTCACCTTCGCGGGAATTTTTTTCCGCGAATGCCAGCAGCCCGGGCACGTCTTTTTTGCTTTTTTGCGCGCGAGTCGCCGTTTTCCTGAAAATATCGACGTAAAACTGCTCAAAATCATGCAGTCCACACATCCCGCGAGAGTAGCGCATTGGATGGCCCGCCGCCTCCATGGCGCTTTTGATTTCGGTCTCCGGTCTCAGCGCTGTCCTGGAGGCTTCAAAGTAGCTCATGGCTTTTTTCAGCAGCGAAGTGCGGTAAAGATGCGGCAGCGCGCTTTTCCTTCCGCCATAAAACCTGTCGACCATGCTGAAGGACGCGCCGAAGGTTTTTTCGCCAAAGGCACCGGCCTCTTTCGTGACATGAGCCATGGCATCCCTGGAAATGAGGACGTCCGCGTCAAAGCACACGGTCCATGGAAGATTAAAATCGATGGCCGCCTCGAAAGACTTCTTGAGCGTGGCGCTGAAGGGCTTGTCGGTGATGGTAATGATGTTTTTTTCAGGCACCTGCTCAGCGACAAGCGCACGGCAGACCTCTTCCGTGCGCTCACCCGCCGACCGTATGATCGCAAGCACGTCACCGTGCATGGACTGTCTCTTTTGCGGGTTCCAGCAGGCCGGCGTAAAGCCGCCCAAAATTTTCGAGACACCTGCCCAGGGTAAAGCGCAGCGAAATTTCTGCGGATCGCGTTGCGTATTTCTGCCGGGTCTCCGGGGAACGCAAGGCTGTGAGCGCGCCCGCCAGGCCTTCGGCCGATTCCGGTTTGACCAGCAGGCCACCGCCGCTGCCAAGCATTTCCGGCACACCGCCCACCTCCGAGGCCACACACGGCAGGCCGCACGCCAATGCCTCAAGCAGGCCTAGCGGAAAACCTTCTGAGCGAGAAGGCAGCGCATAAACGTCGAGCTGCCGCAAAAAATACGGGACGTCCGAATGCATGCCCACCAGATGAAAAAACTTTGTAATGCCGAGCCTTCGCGCCCGGTCGCGCAGTCCATCCAGAGCATCACCCGCGCCGGCTAAGACGTAATGGAGCTCGGGCGCCCGCTCATGGGCCTTTGCCGCGGCCTCAGCCAAAATGTCATAGCCTTTGACGTGCGAAAATCTTCCGGCCGCTCCCACTACGACGGCGTTCTCGGGAATATTCATTTTTTTCCTGAACTCCGCATCTTTGGCGCCCTTCGTAAAACGCGAAGCGTCCGCGCCCAGATAAACGGTTTCATGCAGGACGCCCTCCATATCGAAGACCTTGGATTTGAAATTTTTCCATACGGCTTCGGAATCGGAAGTCAGCAAGGCCCTTCGGCCTTTCATCAAATCCAGCGCTTCCTGCCAGCCTTTTTGTTCCGCCGCTCCGGGTTGATACAGGCCGTGCACCGTCCATACCATAGGAAGCCCGGCACTCAGCAGGGCCCCGCGCGCCTGCAGGCCCATGTCCTGAGTGAAATGTGTGTGTACCAAGCCCGCTCCCAGCCTGGCCAGGCATTTGGCCAGCCGTCCGGGAAACAAAAATTTCAAGCGTCCGCGCATCCATTTCAGCAGCGTATGGGATTTTATAGGAAGCGCATCCGGCCAAAGCACGGGACAGTAAAATACTTCAATGCCTGCCTGCTCGAACGCGGGCAGCAGCTCCCCGCCGCGCTGGTTCAGGCAGACCACTGCATGTTAAAAATGCGAAAGCTCCTCGCGTGTGGCATTGTCATGGACCAGTTTCTGATTGCCTCCCAGTGCGGTGCTTTGAACGACGTG
>CAZMMY010000041.1:7259-9222 GCA_964567495.1 uncultured bacterium | reverse complement strand
CTATCCGGCTCTGAGGGCCGAAGACCTCGCCATGGTCGGCATCGGCACAGGGATCGTGTTTACCGGGATATTCCTGTCTGAAACCGTTTTTCACAGGACGAAAGAAACCTCCGCGAGGAAGTCATTAGTGTCCGCGCTGCGCTGGGCTTCGACAGCCGGCATCGTCAGCCGTATTTATATTTATACAGTTTTCATGCCCTACATTCTCGGAGCGGGTATTCCAAACGCTGTCATGAAATCGGCGTTCGACCTGGGCGTTGCGAGTCCTTTTGTCCACGTGCCTCTGGTGGTCAGTCTGGGCATCGTGCTTGGCGAGCGCGTGAACCTTTGGAAAGATTTGACCACGGGCAGCTTCAAAGGCCTGCTCCGCTCGAAGACGGTCCGGGTTCTTTCGATTATTTACCCCGCGAACTTCTTGTTCTGGTTTTTCGCGCTCCTGCCCGCGTATTTTACGGGCGGCGCCAACAGGGTTCTGTTTTATGCGCTTCATTCCGTGGCTGTGCTGGTCTGGACTTCCATCCTTGAACGGACCATCAAACATTACTTCGGCGCGGATAAAATCAACGCCGGGGCGGCGCAGGCGGAAATCAGGCGTTCGGAGATGCGTTCCGCCCAGGAACTGCGCCTGCAGACGGGTGCTACCGTGGCCAGCCTCTCGGGAAAGAGTTACACGATCGGCTCGCAGCTTCCTTCCGGGCACGCCGACCTCTTCGAAGCGGAAGAAAAAAGTTCGAAACGCAGGGTCCTGATCAAGTACTGGGACCCTGATCTCAGCAGCCATCATGAGGAATTTGCGGACCAGGAAGCGGCCGCTCTCGCGCTGCTCGGCGGAAGCCGCCATTTCCCGGCTTTTTATGACAGGGGGAAGTATGGCAAAAAAGGCGTTTGGATCGCCGTCGAGAGGCTGGATGGGCGCGACCTTAATGAATGGCTGAAGAGCCCCCGCTCCGACACGGAAAAGCTGGATATGTTCGACAAGGTCCTGGAAGCGGTCGAGACGCTGCATGATCATGAGCCGGGTTATGTTCATCACGATCTGAAGCCGCACAATTTTATCCTTACCCGGGCCGGCATCATCAAAATTGTGGATATGGAAGGAGCGTTTGAAGAAGGAACCGAAGGCATACCCTCTCAGACCGCGCCGTATTCCGGCCCCGAGATTTTATACCGGGCCGGCGCGAGTATCACTGCGGCGAAAGGGTCCGATATTTTTTCCCTCGGCGTTTTTCTCTTCAGGCTGATCAACGGCACGAACAAACCTACTCTGGATGGAAGCCGGCCCATGGGCGCTTTGGCTAACAGCAGCGACCTTTCGGAGGATTACCTCCGCCCGCTCCTCCTCAGGCACATGGAGGAATTCGCACCTGTTCTGGCCGCCGCATTCAAGAAGAACCCGGCCAAGCGTGCTTCGATCAAGGAATTCCGCCGGATGTTCAACGCTGCCCGCTCCGAAATGCGCCTCGGCAGGGAAGCGAAAGTCCTTCTCAGCATCGTGGACCAGATTGAGCTTGCTCAGGCACGGAAGCAAAGCGGCCGTGTCGGCCAGCTGCTCGAGCAGCTCGAGAAGAAACTGCCTTCCCACAGCAACTGGCCCCGGTGGGACAGCGAGTACTGGGACGGGCTCGGCGACCTGCGTTACGTCAGCGTCATCCAGGAACTTTATCCGAAGGTCAGGCATGAGAAGAAGGGCCTTTTGATCCAGGTCATGCAGATGGCGCACGACCATTACACCCTGCACCGCACGCGCGGGCAGTTAAGCACCCGCACACGTGAAGACAGGCTCAGCAGTTTTTACGGTTTAATCGCCGCCAGGGTGCAGCCTATCGCCTCGGCGCTCAAAGAAGCCGCCGGCAAGGAAAAGTCAAGACCGCTGGTCGTCCGTTATCCTGCGGCGGGGGACGGCTCCACAGTGATCGGGCTGATCGAAAGCCTTGCGCGGAATTTCCCCGACACGCCGATCCGG
>CAZMMY010000041.1:2797-7249 GCA_964567495.1 uncultured bacterium | reverse complement strand
AGACTAGAAAGCGAGAAAAAGAAATTCGCCAGAAAGCGATAGCGCAATCACGTGCCGGACAGTTAGGAAAAACTCTAGAGAAAGTTGTTCCTATGTTTCCCGGTTTTGGCCACCATCCATATGATGTTCGACCGATATTCGACCCAATCGATTTCGTCATTTTTGATTCCCACGGCGAATTCGTGCAGGCGGGCCTGCACGGCCAGCTTTTCTACGAAGAAGACATGATTCCCCGCGATCACAGGGGCACGTATGACACGCTGCGGAGCCGGTATCTTGGAGGCACGGGCGTGCAGAGGTTCAGCCGTTTGAACCCGCGGCTTTCCGAAATCGGCGCCCGCCTGGCCAGCCACAACGTTGAAATTTCATACGAAGAGCGCGACATCGAAAACGACCCGTACAACGCGAACACGGCGGACCTGGCGATTCTTTCTAATGTTCATTATTACGTCGAAGCTCCGGAGTCGGTCATAGACTCCCGCGTCGACACGGAGTCTGCTCGCGGCCTGTGGGCGGTGCTTTCGACCGCGCATAACGACGGCATCCGCTCGCTCTTCCGGCTGATGGGCCGGACGCTTTATCCGCCCGAGTGGTCTTCGGGGTATCCCGGAGGCGCCATGCTCGTCCTGCAGAATTCGCTCGACGGCGGCGCGTTCGCGCACGACGTTTATCTCCGTGAAACCAGTGAACTGGTGCTGAACCCGCGGTTTTCCCTCGCTATCGGCGGGGACATGGGCTCCGGAACCCCGACGCCGAAATTGATCGCTGAATTCGAAAGCGAAGGATATCCGCACCTTGTACGTATCCCGGTCGAGGCGGGCTCTCATCCGCTTGACGAGCATGAGGTCGCGGCGCTGGCCCGCCTCTCGCACCCTGTTCCGGTCAATTGGGACGAGCTTATGATTATTTTTGCGGACCATTCGCATACTCTTTTCACGCCGGGCCGCAAAGCTGACGCGAAGCTGGTCGCTCTTCTCGAGGAGCGCTTCGCTGCCGGAGCTATTCTGGTCATCGAAACCGGCGACGCCTCGACTACAGTTGTGGAGCAGGGCATCATCCAGGCCATCAAACCCAGGTTCCGCAGACAGATCATCCTGAATTCCGCTACAGGCGCAGTGGCTTTCGGCTTTGACAGAGACGGAAAGCTGGACCGGGCGAATCCGCTCTTTAACCTTGCCGCCGCCGAGCTGAGCCCGCCGGAGCTGGAACAGTGGAAAGAAATCATGCAGCGGACCGTCTACGAATACCAGCTCGGCTCGCAGGAGTTCGTGTTCGGCTACGGCAACTACGAAAAAAGCTTCCTGATGAACAAGGATGATGCCCAGATTTCGCTCAGCCTCGATATCAAGCTGGCCATGATGAATGAGCGCGACGGGCTGGAAAAAAACAAATGGCTGGTCGGGCGCGGACTTCCGCCTATGATTCCGAACGGGCCGCAGGGCAATAGTTACGACCTTCGCACTTCGCTCGAAGTCCATCTGAAGAGCGAACTCGAGAAGGCGGGGCTGGGCGAAAAGATCGAAATCTATTCCGTCAGTACGCGCACGATTGACTCTACGATCAAGGGGATCACCAAGCGCCGCGCCATTCACGAGCTGATCAGCCGCGGGGTCATCCGCGACCGGCTGGCCGAGAGCCTGAAGCGCCTGCTGCGGCGCACGCCTGCGGAAAAACGAGCGGCGCTCAGAGCCTCATTCCCAAAAGACTACGATGCGCGTTTTGCAGAGGCTTACGGCGACAGCTTTTCGACCCTCGGCAAGAGGAACAACGACGTCGAAATCGCGCTCGCGCTGCCCGATGTTTACAAGCTTTCGGTCGACGGCGGCATGGTCCCGCGCGACGCGCTGCCGCCAGGTGTGGTCCAGTATCCCGGCGCCGGCGGCCCTGCGGACCTCCGTGAATACCTCGAGAAGAAAAAAGAGCTGAGCGTTCCGGGCGTGGCTGAGCTTCAGGGAGAAGTCCGCAAGTCCGAGCTCCGCTTTGTCACAAGCCAGCAGTTCGAGGGCACTATCGACGTGCTGCCGTCAGACGACCCGTTTAGCCGCCGCGCACGCCGCAACGCGCTGCTTGCGAACCTTCCGCTCGAGTGGAGCGGTGAGGCTGACCTCTCGATTGTTTCCGACACGATCCGCGGCATGGTGGAAAGCACCATACGCCGCCGCCTGAAGTGGTGGGAAGATTTCAAGGAGCCTTCAACGCCCATGCCGAGTGAGGCCGAAATCCGCCGCACTACGCTTAACCCGACGCTCGAGTTCGTGCTGAGCGAAATCCTGACGAACGCTTCAGACGCTGTTGTCCGCAGCGGAGCGAAAAGAAGGATCAAGCTGCGGGCCGAGCGCAAGGATGAGGCCATTCATATTTATATTTCCGACAACGGTATCGGAATCAGGCAGGTCTGGAAGGACGAAGCGAGCGGTATCGTCAGCCTGAGCGGCAACCCCTCGGCCGCCGGTGCGCCGCTCGACAACGTGGAAGGAGGAAACGGCTACGGGTTTTTCTGGGGCCAGATACTTCTTCGGCTGCACGGCGGCACGCTCGAAGTCCTGCCTGTGAAATTTGAGGGCTTTGAAACCACAATGCACATCACTCTGCCGGTTGACTCCGTGACCTGGCCCGGCAAGGCGCGTTCCGAACTGCGCGCCGGCACAGGCCAAATACCGGAAGATCCGCTGAGGCGAGCCGCAGACGCCGAAAAGCTTTTGGAATTACTGCTTCCGCTTACCGCGGGACCCGGCAGACCGGGTTCCGTCGTATTTTCCAACGGGCAAGTCCGGATCACCGGAGGAATCCATGGCCAGCAGGGTACCCAGGTCGAAATCCCTGGTTACGAGGTGGTCGAAAGAATTCTCTCGCCGCTTACTGCGGGAGGCAAGCAGGCTCTTTTATACATAGAACCTGCGGTTTATTCCCGTACACCCGGCTACCCCCTTAACGTTACCGATAACCGAAACAGCATGCAGGACCTGCTCGTGAATCTTCCGCAGGTTGCGGCGATGATGGAGCAGAGAAAAGTTATCTCGGTCTCCGTGATGAAAGGCGATATCGTCATGTCGGTAATGCATGACGCGGCGAATACGCGCCTTTTGTCGATCGCTCACCTCCAGGGACTTACAGGCCGGGAATTGATCCGGCCGAGGCCTGGAGGTTCCGTGATAGAACTCGATGCGGTACCCGGCCGCCGCTCCGAAATGCGAGCTTCTTCTGCCGCGCACCTGAGTTTCAAGAAGCTCCAGCAGATCGCGGGCCCGTCTTTTGATATTGGAAGCGACAAAGGAAAGATGGAATGGCGCATTTCTACTAAAACCACAGCCCAGTCCCGTGATTTGGGCGAACTCAGGGCTCGTCTCGAAAGAGAATATCCGGCTTACGAGTATGCCCGCGTGGAACTGAGCGGAGGCCGCGGCGAACCGGATTCTTTCTATTATTTCGACATAAGGCCGAAATCGAAGCGCTCTGAAATGCGCGTGGCGTCTTCACTCGGGTGGGACCAGGAGCCGAACCTTGAGAAACGCGAGTGGGGTACCCCTGGAGCCGGGACGCGTACGATTGACATGGTTTTCGACAAGGCCTTTATTTCCGCCCTCGAAGCGTATGACGGCATGACGGGCGATAATGTAGTGGCGCGTTTAACTCGAATTGTTTCACAGTACCCGAAACACTGGCAGCGAGGCGATTATGACCAGCAGATCGGAGAAGCCAGGGACAAAAGAGCGGTTCGTATCAAGTTCGAGCGACCGGTTGTGGTCGACGGCCAGGAACTGGAAGCGGTTGAAGTTTCGGGCGTGATGTTCACCGAAGAAAACATCGGGCAGAATTATCTGGGCGGGATGGTTTCCGGTACTGCGACTTCTTTCGCGGATCTCGCGCCATCCGATAGGTCGGTCAGGGAATTCGAAGCTTTACCTGACGGCCGGCCCTCCTGGAAACGCGGCGGGTTCGCGCAGCACGGCGGCCATGGCGCAGCGTCAGCGCGCCGCAAGTTTTTCCGTGCCCGTAACGTGCTTCCCGCACTCGGCCTTCGCGGTTCCTTCGCAGGCGGATATGGGGTTTACCGCGTCCAGCAGCAGGGGCGCCGTATTGAAAAAGAAGGAGCAAAACTTGGCGTCTATGTTTCGGGCATTCCAAAAAATTCACCTCCGCGTTACGGGCATATTCTCGCGGGCAAAATTATGGGCATTTACCAGGACCTCGGAGATGCGCTTCAGCCTCACGCAGCGCGGCTCGAACGGATGGACAGGGATGAGCGCATCCGCTTCGAACTCGACATTATGCGCCGTGAGGAAAGAAAATACGGGCTCGCCGCCATGTACCGCAAAGACGGTGAAGACCTCCGGCGTCTGGTCATCGAAAAGGGCGCATATCCTCACCAGCCGCACTGGGGCAACCGCAGCGTCGACCCGGTGACCGGGGAGGTCATCTGGCACGACCTCGGCGGCTGGCACCTGGCAAATG
>CAZMMY010000041.1:800-2787 GCA_964567495.1 uncultured bacterium | reverse complement strand
AAGGCCCGCGGAGCAGATGACGCGTGAACAGCGTTTCGCATTTGCCTATTTTGTCCTTTATAAGGAAATGGTCTCGATCCAGGGGCACCTGCTCGGTTCTGTGCAGGAAGCGCTCTATACGCACAGGATGGTGGATCCATATCTCGAATACCTGATCGGATTTTTCGGCGATACGCCGGAAGTCCGCTCCGCACGTGCCGCGATCGGATACGGCAACCGGGAAGCGGAAGCGCTCAGCCGCCAGCTCGACGACAGCCGCACTCCGCTTCACGAACGGCTGAACGCGCCGTTTGTGAAACTTCTGCGCTCTCTCATGAAATTTGACGCCCCCGCTCCGGCCCCCGTTCAAGTGAAGCAGGCCGTGAGTCAGGACGACAGCCCCAGGCCCGGCGACAAGATCAAGGACACAGGCTTCCTCGGCACGGTTTATACCGTAAAAAGCGTTGCCGCGGACGGCGGCGTCGTATTTGAAGAGGGCCGCACTGCGACAGCGACTGAAATGTCGCGTAATTTAAGCAGCGGACGCTTTGAGTTTGTCAGCCGCGCAGCTGCCGGGACGACGGCGAGCGTAGAAGGCCGGCCCGTGACAGCCGCACCTGCGCAGGAACATCCGCTGCAAGTGGGTGACAAGCTGCTTAACATCAATCTGCAAGGCATTATTACGACGGTTCTGAGCGTGGCCGCGGACGGGACTGTGCGCTTCAGAGAAGGCGGTGCTCTAAGTGCGGAGGAAGTTCGTACCCGATTCGCAGAAGGCGCCTACAAGCTCATTTATCGTGCCGGTCAGACATTTACGCGTCAGCCGCGCGGTCCGCTCGTTTCGAAACCCATGGACCAGGGACTGCTCCGCCGCAATATTTCCGGCGACCGGCCGGCTGAAATGGTTTATGACGAAGATGTCTGGAAGCTTCTGCCTGGAGAGGTGAGAGAAAAAATCGAACGTGTCATCGCAAATTACCGCACCAGCTGGAAGGCTGGCGACATAGAGGGCGAAGTCGGTTTCAGCAAAACCAAGCGCGGCGTCAAGATAGCCTGGGAAGGCGTGATCAACGGCCAGGAGATCGACGGTATCGAGATTACGGGGAATCTTTTCACCCGCGAAAATTACGGCCAGGATTTTCGCGGTCTATCCCTGGGCGCGACTGGGAAGTCTGTTGAGGATATCAGTGAGGCCCAGATCCTCAGTGATGCCGTCGATGTATCTGTCAATCCGGATGGGCGGCCCAATCTCGCGCCTGCGAGATTTGCGCAGCTGGGCGCTCATGGTTTTGCGACAGCAGAAAAAAAATTCCATCATGCGCGCACCGTGCTTCCCGCGCGTGGGGAGCATGCCGCGATCCCTGTCGGTTATGGGAAGTACATCGGCCTTGAAAAAAGCGGCGAGCCGCTGGGCGTTTTCATTTCGGCCAAAAGAAAGAATTCACGCCGGTTTACATCAGAGCTGCAGGAGGCAGAAAACGCTTTCGCTATCCGGCACGCAGACGAAGAATACCTCATTTTGAATCTGAGCCTGGCAGGAATGCCGCCTGGAACCCGTGAACTGCTCGAGCAGCAGCAGGGCCACCTCCGGTTGTCCCTGCCGCGCGAGGACGTGGCGCGCAAGATCGGCGGAGCCCAGGTTTTTGACAGCATCGCGGAGCGTTACGGAAGGCTGCTTCGAGGCCTGATCGACAAGGGGCTTTACCCGCACTCGCCCCATTTTGCTAATTTCGAGGCTGATATTGAAGCTCAGATCGCCGCGGCCTGGCACGATCTGGGCGGTTGGCACGTGCGCGAGGACCTCACCGCGCCCCAGGCTTTCGGTTATGCCTATTTGGTCCTGACGTATGCGATGGTTGTGGTCAAGCGTGACATCGTTAACCATTATCAGGACCTTTATGATGCCGGCCTGATCCAGCCATACCGCGCGTTCCTCCGCGGGTTTTTCCATGACCAGCTTTCGAATCCGCTTTATAAGCCGGCGGACTTCAAAATCAACACCGAGGGC
>CAZMMY010000041.1:0-790 GCA_964567495.1 uncultured bacterium | reverse complement strand
ATCGCAGCCTATGATGATGACTACCGCAGCGTTCCTGTCAGGCTTGCGCCGCTTTACCAGCGGCTGGACCAGCCCTTTGTGCCGCTGCTTCGTCAGATCATGGGCATGCGTACGCGTGAAAAGGAAAAAATCAGGCTGATTGTGGACCGCCTTGTCAAAAGCGACGAAACAACGAAGCCGTCAGGCCGGGCTTTCAATAAAGGCGATGCGATCAAGGCCATTACGGCCGCGCTTGCGGGAGGGGACGGGGAGGTCACGGCCGAACAGGTTTACGCAGCATTCCAGAAAAACGGCGTGAATTTCAAGGCCAGAGGCAAGGGCGCGGAGGTTGCAGTTGAGATCGAAGCCGCGCTGAAGCGTTCTGAAATAAGAGAAAGCGGCGTAAATTACGCGGGAAAATACAGACGCTTCGCCGAGGCGAAAAAAAACGCCCAGGACCTTGGGTTATACGTCATGCCCGACGGGTTCTGGGGCAGTGAGTTTTTCCATTTAGAGATGGAGGAGCTGCGGCAGCAGGCTGCGGACCCGGCCGCGTTTCCTGAAGTGGAGGAGAAAATAAAAGAGCTCGTTTATTTTTCCGCGAAACACGGGTTTTCCGAATGGGCAGCGTTCGGAGGCGTTAAGAAAACTTATGCGGAAAGGACGCGCTACGCGTTTGCGGTGAAGACCGAGGTTGTGAAGACCGACGACCCCGGCCAGCCGTTCCTGGTCGAAATCACCGACATCTCGGTCGACAAAGCCCCCAAATTCAGGGACGGCAAGTCTAGCTGGCTGGATGAAATCCACGACA
>CAZMMY010000040.1:0-9250 GCA_964567495.1 uncultured bacterium | reverse complement strand
TCAGGCTGCTGTGGACGCTTATCTGCGCACCGCGTGGGGCATCCAGGGCGGATTCCTTTCGCTTCCTTCCGCCGAAAAGAACCTCACGCTCGGCCGCCTGGTCCATCTGATCGCCGACGCCGGCATCGACCAGCGCCTCGCGGCCTATGTCCAGCAGCGCCGCGACCTGATGATGACCCGCATTCTGGCCGAAGTCAGCCGCGCAGGAGATTTCCGCGCCGAAGACCTGATTGCCAAGCTGCGCGACTGGCAGGACCGCATTCCCGTGGAATCACGCCTGCTCGGCTCGCAGATCGACGAATTTGCCGAGCTGATCCAGGACCTTACGCGTCCCGACGGCATGATCGCTGACGCCGACCGCCAAGCAGTTTTCGCACGCTTCGATGCGGTCCTGAAACGCGCTGTCAATATCGGCGACATGCAGAAAGATCTCAAGCACGCCGCGCGACCGCTCCTTAACGCGGCGCTGAAAAACACCGGTGTCGTCCGCAAAATCAACGGCCGTCCGCTCGTGTTCTTCGACGACATCAGCGCAGGGGAAGTCGTGGGCTCGTTCGCGCGCCTGACCGCACTGGCGCTCAGCCCCGAAGCGGAATCTCGGTTCGGGGTCATGACGTACCGCGCCGACGCCTCCACTATCGGCACAAATCAGACCGGCGTTTCCTTTGCAACCGCCGTGCGCTCCACCAACCCTGCGGAAGACGATCCGTCCAAACTGGACGGTATTTATGAATCCGTTGCGGGCGATGTGGCCGATTTCCGTTTCACTTCCTATGCCGATGTCCGCACTCAGCTTGACGCAGCACAGGCCAAAATCACCGGCGTCAATCCTGAGAAAGAACTCGATGCTTATGACGCTGCGGTCGACGCCCTTGTAGAAGCCAACCCCTCACTTTTTGACAATCTCCCGGGCCTCGACTATGCCCGCAAGAGCCGCCTGAATTTCCGCCGCGAGCTGGTCAAATTCTACCTGCGCGGCGGCGCCTCGGATCCGATTTCACAGCTGCTCTTCTTTAAAGACGGCATCGATACGGGCTTCTTCCTGACAGACGGAGGGGAGTACGAACAGGTCAATCTGCATAAACGCCGCGAACTCAAAAAAGCCATCGAAGCCGTGATCGAACGCCTTATCGCACTGCGCGGCGCTGAAACCGTAACTTTTGCCGCGCTCGACCGTTTCGAACAGCGGGTCGGCCAGGCTGACCGTTCCCGGATCCTGGCCTTTTTCCAGTCCGAATATGAACGTTACCGCCGGCGCCAGCGCGTGGGCCTGCAGAGCCTACAGAACCCTGAAGTGCGCGAATGGGTCCGTCAATACCTGATGGGCGACATCTCGCAGCAGGAAATGCAGCAGAAGGTCACGGCCCTGCAGGGTTCGGCCCGTGTGATCCGCAGCCTGATTCTGGACCTTGATGACAGCTCAGCCCGTCACCATGAACCGCTTGATCCTCCGGTCATCGCCGCGATCCAGGAAAGAATCCTGTCCCGTCCGGACGGCGCGGTCCTTGTCGTGACCGACGACATCGAAGCCCATGACGGCATCGACGTCATGTTCGAACGCGTCGCAAAGCATTTCCCCAATAATCTCGACCAGTTTATTTTCTTCACAGACGGCGGCAACGTCGCGTTCTCTTATCTGGAGTCAGGCGAAAAGTTTTACTACTACAAGCGCAGCATGGCCGACGAGGTCCGGGCGACCATCCTGGAAATCGTCCGCGCCAAAGCCGGCGGCACAGAAGTCAGGGAAGGCCGCGTGGAATCGCGCCATTCATCGCCTCACCGCCAGGATATTGTCATCGACCTGGAATTCGCAAGAGCCCTCCCGAGCTTCAGCAGATTCATGGATGAAGTGGAAGCCGAGCTTCTGAAACGCGGCATTAAAGGCGTGGCTTTTTACAAAGGGGACATGAACCGCATCCGGGCTTCCATCTCACCTAAAGAATGGGTCGCCGCATGGGCCATAAGCGGGGACGAAATGAATGAAATCCGCCGGCAGCGCGGCTTGAGACCGCTGATTTTCCGCGAAGAAAATTCCATGATCGTGGTCGATTCCGTTTACTCTCGCGGCAATGACAGAAATCTTGTTCTGAGCCTGCCGGAAGCCCTGGCCGTGACCGTCGGAAGAAAAGCGCTCGACGGCGTGCACCCCAACGTCATGGCTCCGGACCCCGCTATTATCAAGGGCGCCGCAGCCGGAGCTTTCGCATTCGCCCTTATGAAAAAAGGATCGGGCGAAACCATTATCGACCCGCGCGAACTGACGCAGGCCTGGGTCAAGCGCTCTGAAATGCGCATGCCGGAAGCCGCAGAGCTCGCGAAGATGGCTGATCAGTTTTACTTCGGAGGCAACGTCGACCTGCTCAACCGCTGGGCGGAAGAGCGCGCCAATCTTGGCGGTAATGAACCGGCTGACGTTCTGAACTCTCTCTGGCAGGCGGTCTCAAGCGCCGCTCCCGGCAATTACCGGTACTGGGCCATTCCTGAAATTGACTGGCTCGACATGATCGTGCTGGCGCGTGAAATACGCGAACGCAACGGCCTGCCGTTCTTTGTGGTCCGCGGCGCGGTGCAGTATCGCGACCTATGGCCAGACGTCCTCGACCGCCTGAAGTCCCTTGGTTTCGACGATGAAACCCTGGCGCCGCTCTCCGGCAAACTGCATGCACGCGATGTGCCTTCCGAAGCCATCGGCATGGCACTGGCCAGCGGCATCAATCAGATGCTCAGCCAGGCCGAAAGAGAAGGTCTTGTCTCCGCTGAAACGTGGGCCGCTATGAGCGAAACTTACCGCGGCATGCCAGGCGAAGACAGGGAACTGATCGACCGCCACCTGCGTGAACGCTGGAACATCCCCGGCGGTTTCGCGGAGTTTGCCGCGAAGAAACTCAGGCTGGGTGAAGCCGTGCACCATCTCGCGGGCGCGGGCGCTGATTCGCGCCTTGTCGGCTACGTGGCCAAGCGCAAGATTTTTGACCTGCCGGTGATCGTCCGCCATGTGACCGGAAGCCAGAGCGTGGACTTCTCGGCCGAATCCATTTACCAGCGCATCGAAGAACTCAGGGCTACAAGCCCCGACTACGCGCGCGTCACGGATGAGGAACTCCGCCTGTTCAAAGAATCCATCCGCGAACTGATCGACGAAAGCGGCATGATCAAGTACCCGCTGCGCCTCAAGATGTACAACCGTTTCACCAAAGTCCTGACCGATACCGTGAACCTGCCCGGCCTGCGCGAACGCCTGAATTACTCGGCTGCGCCCGTGCTGAACACGCTTCTGGCAGGCACTTCGACCGGCAAACGCCTGAGCACGCAGACCGCGGTGTTCTTCGATGACGTCAGCGATTCCGGAGCGACCTTCCTTTTCTGGATCCTGGTCATGCGCGCGTTCGCCAATTCGCAGAAACCCGTCTTCGGCGTCATGACCGGCGACCGCGCCAAGAACCAGATGCTTGATTTCGTGTCGACGACGCAGAGCCGAAGCAGCTTTGTAGACGACCCCATCCGGTACGACGGCGTTTACCGGATCACGCCTTCGACGGAAGCTATTCCGAACCTTCTGTTCACCGGTTTCGGCGATTATCAGGCCGCTTACAAAGCGCGCCAGGCCGAAGTCAGCCGGGACCTCGGCATTACCAGCACCGAAGCTGAGCTCGACGCTTACGACGCTGCGGTCGAGCGCTTCCTGGCCACTCACGGTCAGGTGTTCGACGGCATCGCGAACGCTTTCAAGGGCCTGCGCCAGGACATCGGCAAGATGCAGCTGAAGCGCGAGCTGATCAAGTCTTATCTGCGGGGAATGAGCAATGAAGTGTCGCAGTACATCATCGGCCGATTCGAAGTGCTCGAAATGGGTTACTTCGCCAGCGACGACGGCGGTTTCCGTCCCATGGATTCGAAAATTCACCGCGCCTTCAAAGACGCGACTGAAGAACTTCACCGCCGCCTGGCTGCGCTTGAACAGCTCGAAGACGCGGGCATTGCGGAACTACGCGAAGCGGAAAAGCGCGCCGGTTTTGCCGATCAGGCCCGCAGCATGGAATTCCTCCAGGGCCGCCATGATGAATACAAGGCCCGTCAGAGGACTGGCCTCGGCGTGCTGGCTGACGCCGGAGTGCGCGAAATCATCCGCAGCTACATTGAGGGCGAAATCGATACGCCCGCCATGCGCGCGCAGGTGCTTGCCAGCCCGGCGTGGAAAGACGCCCTGGCTCGCGGCCCAATCCGCCGTTCCGAGCTGCGCCCATCCAGCCGCGCTCTTGAAACAGCTGTGGCCGTCGTGGCGTCCTTTGAAACCGCCGGCTTTACCGGCATCGGTTCGCTGATCGCCGGCCGCAGAGAAAAGCCCGCGGAACGCCGCTCAGAAATGCGCATCAGCAAGGAAGACCTCCGGGGCATGATCGCCGGCGGCGAGGCAGGCCTCCCGGTGGAAGAAAAAGTCCACGAATTCCACTCCGAAATACCGGAAGTCGACATGATTCGTTTCCGTGACGCGCTGGCCAGAGCGCAGAACGAAGGCATCACCGGCCTGTGGGAAACCGTGCTCGACATCACGCCGGTCTCCCTGATGCGCGACATCAAGGAAAAAGGCCGCGACCAGATCGTCTATGAACATGTCAACGATGTCGTAGGCGCTACCGACATTTTCGACCGCTGGATGCGCGTCCACCAGAACGACGACCAGCTTTTCACCGAGATCACTAACCGCAGCGCAAGCTCGCAGGCGCCTATCGACCGACACACTTTCTTCGAGCTCGCAAACCGCTATAAGGAAGTCTTTAATACCGACCGGCGCTGGCTGGTCCTGACTTACCTGGGCGTGATTTTCCACGACTACGGCAAAGTCACCAACCAGGGCGATCTGGCTGACGTCAGCGCCCGTTTGACCCGCAGCTTCCTAGACAGGGCAGTGGACATGAACATCATGAGCCGCGAAGAAGCGGACTTCGTAATCGCCATCACCGAACTGCACAGCGATTTCGGCTCGTTCAATTTCTTCCAGGGTTCGCCCGCAAAAATCGTCCGCTATATGCGTGAAAGGAACCTCGACGTCCCGCGCTTTCTGATTTCTTCCATGATCATGTACGTTTCCGATAACGGCGGCGTGTGGCATAAAGACAAGCGCCGCCCGGGCCTTCTCAGGACAGAGCATTTCAAAAACGCCATGTGGCTCCTGAATCCCGCTAACCTGGAGAGCATGGCCTCGAATTTCGGCGTGCCCGGCCTTGTGCGGCGTTATCTTTCCCGCACCCAGCTGACCGATCTCACCCAGTGGAATGTGCCGATCAATATCGGCCAGGAAAACGCACGCGGCGACAACCCTCTGTTCCAGATTGAACCGAATGCTATTTCTGAAATCACGGCAGCCATCCAGGAAATCCCTGAGGCTGACCGGAGCAATTTCTGGAGTTTCCAGGACGTCTTCATGTCCTACAGCGTCTTCAACCTGCGTGTCCTGGGCGGTAAATCGCCTCGCTCGCTGGTCAAATACCTGTACTTTCTGTCCAAGATCACGGCCATGTACTACGCGGGCAAAAACAAGGTTACGACCGTCGTCAACCGCAAGCCGCTCGGCACGACCAATCTTTCGACACCCGAAGTCGTCGCGGGCGACGCGCAGTTCCTCCAGCGCGTCTTTGAACAATTTTCCATCGCCGACATCAGCGC
Source organism: uncultured bacterium (assembly GCA_964567495.1). GTDB lineage: Bacteria > Omnitrophota > Omnitrophia > Omnitrophales > Aquincolibacteriaceae > CAYLPP01. The sequence goes on along the minus strand of CAZMMY010000040.1, from coordinate 3,586 downwards.
CTTCTTCTCCGAGAAGCCGCAGCGCAGCGCCGCAGAAATTTTTGACGAATTCCAGATCAGGATCGAAGAAGAGTCCGACGGCTTCAGCGTGGACTTCACGCCCAACCAGCAGCAGGCTGAGGAGCGCTCGCTTTCCCGCAACCTGGAACGCCAGCAGGAGCTTCTGGCCAGCGCTCTGAAAAACCCGGCCCTCGATTACGACCTGCTGATCATTACCGCACACGCCGACAGCGCCGCGCAGGTTTCAGCCGCGCTGGACAAGCTTTCGGGCGTCGCATTCCATCCGTCCAAAAAACCGATTATTTACATTCCCGAGCAGGGCTTGGGCAGCCTCACGGACCCCGTTGTCGCCGTCGACTCCATCCTGCGCCGCCAGTTTGGAACCGATTATGTCGAACGGGTGAAGCGCAAGAGGATTTACGTGCTGACCATGAGCGGACGCGGCGGGCGCCTCGACCCGCTTACCACCAGCGCGTTCGGCAATAAGAGCCTTGTGCCGATTCCTGACATCGGCACACTAATGGCCATGATCCTGATGCAGCGCTTCATGTATTTCGACGCGAACAACCAGAGCAAGTACCCGCTTGGCGTGTACGTCCTTTCGGGCGACGGCATCAAAATCCCTCAATACCCGATCCGTTTCGGCAAAGCAGGCTTCCAGATGCTCGGGCACGCCATGAATATTGAGGACCCCGAAGTTGAAGAGCTCGGCCTGATTTTGACCGACGACGCGCTTCGCCGGGGTGCGCTGCCCATGCGCTTCGCGGCTGAAAAGCTGACGCGCGCCGAAATCCAGGAACTTCAGAGAAGGGGAACTCTTCCGCAGCAGGGTTACGTCAACGTCAACCAGGCTGACTACGTCATGAATTGGAGGGCTTTCCAGTGGCTGCAGGGACATGTCAACGATTTCGTGCAGGGAAGCCAGTTCCATCCAACGGCCCTGGCCCAGGTGACGCGCCTCCAGTGGGTCCAGCAGCTGTTCGAGGCCGCATTCTCCGACGAACGCACTTACGCCGCTCGCTATCCGACCAAAAACCCGATTTTCAGAAGGACGTTCCTGTCTCTCGGGCACGACGCGCTGCGTGATCACGGCCTTGATTTCATTAACCTCGGTCCCGCCGCCTACTACGGCCACGTGAACCGCTCCAATGATTATTTCGACGTCGTCCGCAGCCTTCGTTCCAACCGTCTGCTTCGCCGTAAATTCGGCTTGAGGGGCGAACCCGGAACGCAGGACTTCGGCCGCTACACCGTCGTTGATCCGGGTGCGCAGGTTGCCAATGGCATCGGCATCTATGGCTATACGGCCCTTGGCAGCAAGAGCTCCCTGAGCATCGGCGCCACGGTCATGACGAGCGTCGGCGAGCTGGTCGCGGAAAAAGATACTCTGGCGCAGAACGTGCTTGCCCTGGATGAAAAACCTCTCACCATTCCACAGCGCACTGTCGCAACGACCTATATCATCCGCGACGCTCAGAAGAACCTTAAACTGGTAGATGTGGTGCTGCCGCTCGACCTGAAGCTTGAAGAACCGATCGAAGGGCGGCCGATGGGCGAACTCCGCATTTTCCCGCGCGAACCCGAGAACCTTTCAAAACCCCTGAGCTCCGCCGAAGAAGCTCCGGAAAAATTCACGCTCTTCGAACTGCGCAACATGCTCGACAAGGAAGCTACCGGAAAAATCTTCGACCGCGTGCTGCCCGGTATGCTTTCCGCAGATTCCAGACCCACGGCCGAAGAAGTCAAAGCTGCGGTCACCGAAGAACTTCGCAGGATGGGCGCGTCGTTAGCGGGGGAAACCACGCAGGAGCGCGCAACGCCGCCCGCCGTTGAACCCGGCGCGGAAAAACGCTCCGAACTGCGCAATCCGGCCGTGCTGACCCGAGACATCCTGGCAGCCGCCGGCTCCGTCCAGCAGGCGCGCTTTGACTTGATGATAGCCACGATGGGCGACAGCCTTCGCTCCGGCAGGATTGACGCCGCTCTCGGCTCAGCCATCGACCAGCCTTCGCTTATGATTCTCGGCGACGCCGACGTCCAGGACGCGGCCACGGTTAAGTACCTTCTGACTACGATGCCGGCCACGCTGCGCATCGCGGTCCACGCTTCTGAAACCAGCATGAACGCCGCGACCCGCAGCGAGCTGAGGAAACTTGCCGACGCTTCCAACGGCCGCCTGAGCCTGTACATTGACGGCCGCAGCCTGGCCGCCGCGACCCGTGAGATCGCCGCAGAGCTTGGCATCGCTCTGGATGGCGCCGCGCAGATCGTCCTGCCCGAAGGCCTTGAAAATGCCGAGGGCATGAGCGCCGAAAGCGCTGCGATCGCCACTCGCTCGGCACTGACGCTGGCTTACGATCCTGAGCGCCAGACGTTCGCCGGCCGTGTGACCATCGTCGGCCGCCAGCAGGTGCCGTTCGCCCAGACAATTACAGTCACGGTCAGCGCCCTGCTCGATGCCTGGAAGAAAGCCGCGGAAGCCGACCGCTACTACGAAACGATGGCTTAATCCTAGCCTTGCTGGAGGAGATTTACCAAAGGGACGGTCCGAAAGACCGTCCCTTTTTCTTTGCTTGACACAGCGGTCTAGTTAAGATTTAATCTCAATTAGTTTTTAACCTCAACCGCAGCTCCGGAGTCCCATGGTCCAGGCATTTATTATTGTTTTACGCGAAGGCTTTGAAGCCTTCCTTATCGTTGCTATCATTACCGCATACCTAACCAAAACCCGCCAGACAGGCCTTTTACCTGCGGTTTACTGGGGCATCGCCGCGTCTGCGGCAGCCAGCATCGCTCTCGGCTGGCTGCTTTTTCAGGGCAATATGAATGGCCCCCTCTGGGAAGGCATCTTCGGCCTCGTTTCTGCCATTTTTGTGGGCGGCCTTGTCGTTCACATGTGGCGGCATGCCGCAGTGTTCAAGAAAGAAGTGGAAGCGCATCTGGCCAAAGCCGCGGAACAACCAACCACCGCCGCCGCTTCTCTCGGCATCTTTCTGTTTACCGTACTCATGATTTCCCGCGAAGGAATGGAGACCGCGCTTTTAATGATGCAGGTGCAGGACGCCGGCATCTGGACAGGCGCCGCTCTTGGCGCAGCCGCCGCAGGTGCTTTTGCGCTGCTTTGGGGCAAATTCGGACACCGCATCAATCTCAAGCTGTTCTTCCAGGTCACCGCTATCTTTCTGCTGCTGTTCGTAGTCCAGATACTTTTCAATGCCGCCCATGAATTTTCTGAAGCCGGCATCGTTCCGGACAGCGAAGCTTTCCATAAAGCCACTGAACCGTTTTCCCACGACGGCTACTACGGCAAATGGTTCGGGGTCGGCATGGTGGGCGTATGCGCGGTCTGGCTGATCGGAGCTTCCGTTTTCACCAAAGCCGCCGCTGCGGTCAAACATGCGTCAATTGCAGCCATCGCGCTAATACTGGGCTTTTCGTCTCCGGCCTTAGCTGCCGCCACTGCGCCTAAAATGGACGCAGAATGCCCCGTCATGCTGGGAAAGAAGGCCCGCATGGACCGCTTTTATGATTACGAAGACGGGAAACGCCTTTATCTTTGCTGCAAAGGCTGCGTCAAAAAAGCAAA
>CAZMMY010000039.1:0-9435 GCA_964567495.1 uncultured bacterium | reverse complement strand
AACTGGCCGGTATAAGCGTCGCCATGGATATCGGAGGTACTGTTGCCCGCAATGCTGGTCACCGCGTTGGCGTCGCCGTAAAGATGCACACCCGTACCGCTGATGCTCCAGCCGCCCGTGAAATAAAGCGACGCGCGGTCGGCTTCGTTCGCAGGGACAAGCTCGGGATAATCAGGAATGCCGTCACCCAGCACGTCGGTGTTGTCCGGTTCGCCGTATTGCGCGTCTGTGCCGGAGCTGAACGTTGTCGCGTCGGCGTAAACGAGATATTTGGAAAGATTAGAATCGAGAAAAACCCGGGCTTCGAGCGTTTTGGTGTCGCCGTCGACCGTAGCGGTCGCGGTCACAGTCACCCAGTCCGCCTGGTTGGGATAGGCGAGCGTGACCGAGTAGCTCCCTACGGCGCTGCCGTCCGTTGCCTGGAAATTGTTCACGGTGATGCCGTTGGTGTTGATGAAACCGGTGTAGGCGTTCACGCTGATCTGCGCCATCGCGGCCTGCACTCCAGCCTCCGCGGCGGCAAGGCTGCGAATGCGCGCGGTTTCGCGCTCAACCTGGCGCATTTCATACAGCGCGCGCGAGTAGGCGGCGCCGGCAGTGGTGGCGATGATCACGGAGGCAATGTAAACACTGAGCAGCGCCATCCCTCTTTGATCCCTCAGCATCTTATTTACGTTTTTCATAACGCCCCCCTGACTAACTAACGGCGTTTCTCAGTAAAGTTGAAGTTGAGAAAGTCGCCTGGATATTTCTCGATGACGCGCCCTTCTGGCCGATGGTGTCGGTCTCGCGGACCAGCATCGTCATGGTCACGGTCGAAAGGCTTTTTGAAACGCTGAAAGTCTGCACATTGTTGGCAAGCACCTTCGATTCGCTCGAGATGACGGTCAGCGAGCTGTCAAGCACGTCGCGTACCAGCTGGCGCTGGGCATTGACCGAATAACGCGTCCAGCCGCCAAGCCGCCCGCCCGATGTCGAGCCGTGCGTGTCATACGCGCCCCATTCCGCCTGCGGATTCAGGCCGCCGGTATCGGCGTCCCCGTCATTGTCATGGTCAACAGGAATCTGGAAACGGACCACGCTATTCCCGCTGCCGTCGGTCGTGATCTTCAAATGGCTGGGCGCGGACTTGGGGCTGGTCTGCCCGATCTCGCGGCTGATGGACCGCAGCGTCTGCATCGCAGTCTGGTCCACGCGGAAAGAAAGTTCGTTGGTGCGGAAAATCGTGCTGGCCATGGTGATAACGGCAAAAACAGAAAGAAGAATGACAACGGAAATGGAAACGGAAACCAGCGTTTCGAGGAGAGTAAAACCCTTTTGATTGAGCACTGCACGCGGAGCGCACATCAGTAAATGCTCCTTTGGGTGCTGACCCGCATCGTGCGCGCCATATTACGTGCGCCGGTCCAGTTCACGGTGACCGTCACGGTAGCGACCGTCGCGCCGGCCAGGTTCGCCGGATTGGTGGTGATGACCATGGCGCCGTTTTTCAAATCGGCAGGGACCATGCCCGTAGTATTGAGAGAAGGAACGTTTGTCAGGCCGGTGTTCTTGATGGTTTCAAGAGCGGTGCGTGCGGCATGGAGGGCCAGGATACGCTGGCGCGATTCGACGGTCATGTATTGAGCATAAGTCAGGGCATAAACGGCGCTGCCGACAGCGATGACCAGAATGAACACACTGATGATCAGCTCGATCATCGTAAAACCCTTTTGACCTTTCCCCTGATCCGCTCTCATAGTCTTGTCCTCTGATAGAAAAGATAGTTTCCAGGGGGGATAAATACAAGACTCAATTTATAGTAGTTTTGTTACTTTTGTAAGGCTCGCGACGGCCCGCCAAAGGGCAGAAAATGCCCTAAGTCAATTCTATATCTAGATTTAGATATTGCTTACTTGATAGCCGAACTCAAGGTCAGAATGGGCAGGAACATAGCGACCACGATACCGCCGATGACGATACCCAGGAACGCAATAATCAGGGGCTCGATCAGGGAGGTCAGGCCGTCAACTGCAGTGTCCACTTCCGCGTCATAAAAGTCCGCGATTTTCGTCAGCATTTCTTCGAGCTCGCCCGTTTCTTCGCCGATGGCGATCATACGCACCACCATGGCCGGGAAAACTTCACTCTTCCCCAGCGGCCCGGAAATGCTCTCGCCCTTCTTCACGGAATCCATGAGCGAAGCAATGATGATTTCAAGGCGCCTGTTGCCGGAAGTCTTCGACACGATCTCGAGCGACGAAAGGATCGGCACGCCGCTCTTGACCAGAGTGGAGAGCGTGCGCGAAAATTTACTGACCGCGACTTTCATGAACAGCGGGCCAAAAACGGGAAGTTTCAGCTTCTGCGTGTCCCAGACCAGGCGGCCGGTCGGAGTCTTGATGATCTGGCCGACCATGAAAGCAAAGCCGCCAAGCCCTCCGAGCGCGAGCACCCAGTTCTTCTGCAGGAAATAACTGACGTCGATAAGAACCTGCGTCGCCGTGGGCAGCTTGGCGTTCAGGCCTTCGAAAATGCTGGCGAATTTCGGGATGACAAACGTCATCATGCCGAAGGTGATCAGAAACGCCATCCCCATGACAACCGACGGGTACATCAGCGCAGACTTGACCTTCTTCTGCAGCGCGCTTGTTTTTTCAAGGTAGGTCGCGATACGGTCCAGAATTTCTTCGAGGCTGCCCGAGGTTTCACCGGCGCGCACCATGTTGATGAAAAGAGCCGAGAAAACCCGGCTGTGCTTTTCCATGGCGTCCGAAAAACTTTTACCGCCCTGTACCTGCTGGTGCATATCGCGCAGGATCAAACGGAACTTTTCCTTCTCCACCTGGTTGGCCAGGATGTCCAGGGCCTGGATCAAGGGAATACCCGCGCCCACAAGGGTCGCCATCTGGCGAGAAAATACCACCAGGTCGTCAAGAATAATGCCGCCGCTCTTGCCCACTGCTTTCTTGGCGGGTCCTTTGGAGACGCTGAACATGACGCTTTTCTTCATCTCCTGAATGCGGATGATCATGAACCCCTGCTGGCGCAGTGAGCTTACGAGCGTACTGACGTCCGGCGCTTCCTGCAGCCCCGTCTGGTCTTTTCCGTCCTTACTCTTGACCTGATATTCAAATGAAGGCATGTCTTTACTCCTGGCTTGTGACTCGAAGGACTTCCTCGAGCGATGTTAAGCCTTTTTTGAAAAGCCCAAAGGCGTTTTGAAAAAGCGTTTCCATTCCCTTTTCGACGGCGACCTCGCCGATCACGTCGCTGGATTTTTTCTGAATAACCAGCTCACGGATGTCCGGGTCCAGCCTCATGACCTCGATGCAGCCCAGCCGGCCGAAGTAACCGGTGCCATTGCATTTCGCGCAGCCTGCGCCTTTCATGGCCTTGAAATCCTCGAAATCGGACGGCTTGAGGCGAGCCCTGCGCATCATGTCTTCAGTGATTTTGGTTTCGGTCTTGCAGTACTGGCAGACGCGGCGCATGAGGCGCTGCGCGGCCACGCAGATAACGGAAGAAGCTATCAGGAACGGCTCCACTCCCATATCGATCAAACGCGTCATGGCGCCTGCCGCGCTGTTGGTATGCAGCGTACTAAATACCAGATGGCCCGTTAGAGAAGCCTTGACCGCGATGTCCGCGGTTTCAGTGTCGCGGATTTCACCGACCAGCACGATGTCCGGGCTCTGGCGGAGAAGCGAACGCAGTCCTGCCGCGAAAGTCAGGCCGACTTCCGAGTTTACCTGCGTCTGCGTGATGCCTTCCACCTGGTATTCGACCGGATCCTCAATGGTCATGATATTCTTATCGGGCGTATTGAGTGTGTTCAGTATCGTGTAAAGAGTGGTCGATTTTCCGCTACCGGTCGGACCTGTCACGAGGATCATCCCGTACGGGTGCTTGATGGCCCCCGCAAAAACCTCGGTCGGTTTCTCCGTAAAACCCAGCTTGTCCAGGCCGGACTTGACGCCGCCCTTGTCCAGCACGCGCATGACGATCTTCTCGCCATGATACATGGGCAGTATGGAAACGCGAAAGTCGACCTCCCTGCCGCCGATGCGGGCCCGGAAGCGGCCGTCCTGCGGAAGGCGCTTTTCCGTGATGTCCAGCGTGGCGATGATCTTGCACCTGGCCACGACCGCACTGTAATGCTCGCGAGAATGAGAAAAAGCTTCTTTCAAAGACCCGTCCACACGGTAGCGGACGCGAAAATATTTTTCGTACGGCTCAAAATGAATGTCGGAAGCGCGCTGGCGCAGCGCTTCGTCAAGAATGAGGTTCACCATTTTCACGATAGGCGCGTCTTCAGCGCTCGAACGAACGTTAGCTTCGTTTCCGGACTCCGAAACTTCGCCCTGTTTGACGACCTGGATATCTTCGTCGTCAATGCCTTCAAGAAGGCTTTCCATGTTCGCGGATTCGGCGTAGTAATTATCGATGACCGAATTCAGGCTCTTTGGCGCGCACAAGACCAGCGCGACTTCGCACTGCGTCAATTCCTTGATGTCGTCCAGGTACATGAGCTCAAACGGGTCACTGGTGGCCACAGTCAAAAGGCGCTGGATTTTCGAAAGCGGCAGGATCTGGTAACGCTCGACGATTTTTTTGGGAATAAGCTTGATGATTTCCTTCGGCACGCGCAGGGCGCCCAGGTTCAGCATCGGAATGTGAAGGTGGTCGCTCAGAAAATGCGTAACCTCGTCTTCTTTCAGGATTTCTTTTTCGACCAGCAGATGGAACACGGATTTTTTCTGCTTCCGGCCCATGTCGATCATTTCTTTTGCCTGGGCCTTTTCGAGCTTATTCTGCTCGACCAGAATATCCAGCAGCTCCTCTTTTGAATGCCGGGCCCTCATGCCGCCTCCTCCTTCGCTGTTTTTTTCTGCTCGGCTTTCTTGATGGCCTGTTCTTCACTGGTCACACGAAACACTTCTTCGAGAGAGGTTTCGCCCGCAATGGCCTTGCGCAGCGCACATTCACGGAGCGTAGAAGTACCCAGCTCGTGAGCGGTCATCTTGATCTTTTCGGCGTTCTTTCCCTGCAGGATGGCTTCGCGGATCTGCGGCAGCATCGGCAGGATTTCCGTGATTACGGTGCGGCCTGCGTACCCCATCTGGCGGCAGTTGACGCAGCCCTTGCCCTTGTAAAACGTCATCGGCTTGTCGACTTTCATGCCCAGGAGTTTCAGGACCGCCGGATCGACTTCTTCGGGATACTTGCAGCGCTGGCAGAGTCTGCGCACAAGCCGCTGGGCGGAAATCATAAGCACAGTCGAAGCGATCAGGAAGGGTTCGAGGCCCATGTTCATCATACGGGTCACGGAACTCGCCGAGTCGTTGGTATGAAGCGTCGAAAGCACCAGGTGCCCTGTCAGCGCGGCTTTGACCGCGATATCGAGCGTGGTGTTATCGCGGATTTCTCCGATCAGGATAATATCCGGGTCCTGGCGAAGGATGGAGCGCAGCGCGGCCGGAAACGTCAGGCCGATGTGCTCCTTAACGTTGACCTGGTTAATACCGGCGATCTGGTATTCGACCGGGTCTTCGACAGTCGTGATGTTGACTTCGGGCGTGTGCAGGTACTTCAAAACAGAGTAAAGCGTAGTTGTTTTGCCGCTGCCGGTCGGGCCGGTCACAAGGATCATGCCGTGCGGCCGCTTGGCGGCATCGCGCAGCACCTGGAGCTCCTGGTCGTTGAAACCCAGTTTCGTCAGGTCATGCCCCTGCGCGCTGGTGTCGAGAATTCGCATGCAGACCTTTTCGCCGAACGAGGTAGGCAGAATTGAAACGCGCATGTCCACTTCGCGGTTCGACATCTTGACCTTGAAGCGGCCATCCTGCGGGATGCGGCGCTCCGCGATATCCAGCTCGCTCATGATCTTTACGCGCGAGACCATGGCCGGGCCGAGGCTCTTGTGGGGCCTCACGATTTCCTCGAGCAGGCCGTCCACGCGCACACGCACGCGGACGAAGTTTTCCCAGGGCTCGATAAAAATATCGCTGGCGTGCCGGCGCACGCCTTCGGTCAGGATCATGTTGATCAGCTTGATGACCGGCGTTTCGTAAGCGACTTTGAGCAGCTCGGCCGTCTGCGGCTCGCTGTCCTCAGACTGCTGCTGCACGTCGATCATGTGCGCGATTTCTTCCATGCTTTCGGTGGGAGCGCTGTGGGTGTCTGTGGGGATGGGAGCGAACATCTTGTAATACTTCTCGATGCATTTTTTGAGCGGCGTAATCTCGGCGATACAGCACTTGATGCGCTTGCCCGTGATCGCACGCAGCTCGTCGATGGCCTTGAGGTTGGTGGGATTGGCGAAGGCCACGGTCAGCGTGTTTTCGTGCACGCTGATGGGCAGCGCGGAGTACTTCTCCGCCGTCGCCTGAGGAATCAGGTCCAGCATGTCTTTCTCAATCACGAATACGCCGGGGTTAATGAGCGAATACCCGAGGTATTTCGAAAGCACGAACGCGAGTTTCTTTTCGTCGATCTTCCCCGCCATCAGGACTTCCAGAAACGGTTTCTTGCTTTTGTCCTGTTCGCGCAGCGCCGCGTTCAGGACGTCGTGAGTCACGACTCCTTCACGGAGCAGAATATCGTGCAATTCGCCGCGAAAATCTTCTTTTACAGCCATTTCTTAACTTGCCTTTTTATGTTTTGCAGCGGTTGTAAAAACGAGGTCCAGCATCGACATGATCTCGGTAGGCGTCGAAAGAAAAACCTGGGGCTTCAGCCCCGTCTTTTTTTCCGTATCGTCGACCGCCGTTTCGTTCAAAGGGTCGCCTGTGGCGATGACAATCTGCCGGTCGTTATGGTCGATGGCCATCAGCTGGTTTTTGCGGCAGAATTCCTCGGTCAGCAGCCGGCAGGAATCCGGGTTCACGGAATAATTGGCCAGTGCGATGTACGGCACTCGCAGCTGCCTTCCGACCGCGGCAATCAGATCTTCCTCGGAAATATATCCGAGGCGGATCAGTAGCTGCCCGATCAAGCCGCCTTCTTTTTTCTGCTGGTTGAGCGCCTCGTCGAGGTTCTCCTTGCTCAGAACTCCGTCCTCGATGAGGATTTCCCCCAGGCGTTTTTTTATAGTTTCAGACATGGTAATCAGAAGTATACCCAGCTAAAGGAGGCTTTTCAAATTAGCAAAAGATACAATTTTTACTATTATTAGCTTTAAAGAGTCTTAATGCTATTAATTACTATTTATTGATTGTTTTTCAGGAAGTCTTCTGAAAACGATTAAAAAGGATGGCATTAAGCTGTTTTCTTCTCTAGAAAAAGCTCGAGCGGGCAGCCGGAACACGACATTTCCCGGGACTTGCAGTGGTGCTTGGCTGTGTGGACGATCTGGGCGTGGAAATCATTATAAAGCGGCGTGTCGGGCGGGAGGATGTGCATGAAGAGGCGCTGCCAGTCCGCATATTTAAATTTTTCAAGCGTACGGGGAAAACCCATGCCTTTCGGGATTTTGATGCCGTGGCGCTTGAAAATGCGAAGCGTGTAAGCGTCGATCACGAAAAAAGGTTTTCCGGCCGCGTACAGAAGAATAGAATCCGCGGTCTCCGGCCCCACTCCCCATACATTCAGGAGCTTTCCCCGCAGAACTTCCCCGTTCTCAGAAGCCATGCGTTTAATGCTGCCGCCGTATTCTTCTTCGAAGAAGCGGACGAATGCCTTGATCTTTTTCGCCTTGAGATTGAAATAACCCGAAGGCCTTATCAGCGCAGCCAGTTTTTTCTCCGGAATGGCCGCGAGTCTTTTAAGCGACAGACATTTGGATTTTTTAAGATTTGCGAGCGCCTTTTCGACGTTGGTCCAGGCCGCATTCTGGGTCAGGATGGCGCCGAGCATCATTTCAAGCGGCGTTTCCGCCGGCCACCATTTCTGGTGCCCGAAACGCCCGTGGAGCGCGCGATAGACCGCGCTCAGCTCAGCGGTTTCAAGCGGACGGAGCGAGCGGCCAGGTACGGATGATTTCATAACGTGAGCCGGAGGGCTGCAGCCTGCTTTGATAAAGACAAAGATTTTCAATATTGCGGGACGAGGTTTTCGGAAATGCGAAATTTCCGCCCGGCCCCGGGTTCTTGTACCGGCCCACCGTGGCGTGCGCCTTGAACTCTCTGTCCTCGCACTGAAACCCGGCCTGCCGCAGGCCCGCTTCAATTTCCATACGGCAGTTAAAAAAAGAAGGCACAGCGTTTACGCCAAGCCAAAGAATACGCGCGCTCTGTTTTTCAGGAAAAAAACCCGCGCCTTCCAGGCTGATTTCAAAGGGCTTGCAGGCTGAGGCGGCGCGCCGGACATGCTCATCGATCACATCCAGTTTCGCTGCCTGCACATCGCCGAAAAAATGAAGGGTCACATGAACGTCTTCGGCACGCGTCCAGCGCAAAGAGGAATCGGCGGAGTAAGCTGAAAGAAAGTTACGTATCTCTTCTTCGAAATGCGGAAAAAGAGGAAGGCCCAGGAAGACCCTCACGGCTACCTGCTTTTACGAAGGGCCCGGTGAAGGTGTTCGAGGGCTTTTTTGACGGCCTTGGCCTGGACCTGCTCCCGCTCGCCCCAGAAATGCTGTTCGTAAACATCCGTACGCTGCGGGCCGGAAATGGAAATATAAACGAGGCCGACGGGCTTTTTCGGCGCGGCCCCCGAAGGCCCGGCGATGCCCGTAATGCCGATGCCATAATCCGCTTTCAGATAGCTCCTGGCAGCGCGCGCCAGTTCGCGCGCCACCTGCGCGCTGACTTCCCCGTTTTCAAGCGCGGCGTCCGTGACGCCGATTTTCCTTTTTACATCTTTATGATAAACAGCGATGCCGCCCCGGAAATACCTGCTCGCGCCGGCCACCCGGGCAATTTCAGCGGAGCACAGCCCTCCGGTACAGCTTTCCGCAACGGCCACGGTTTTTCGCCTCGATGCAAGAAGGCCGCCAACGATCTCGGAAAGCGTTTTTTCCTCCCACGCATAGAGATAATTATCAAGCCTTCGGGCAATTTTCCTGCGCAGACGCGCGGCTATAAGCGCCGTCGCGGCATAGAGTCTCAGGGTCACCTCGCCGGGCGCCGGATAAATACCGAACTCAAACGGATCGTCGAAGAAATCTTTGCCGAGCTTCTGCATCACTTCCGGCTCCGAAATCCCGGCCATGCGCGCAATTACGGCGTGACGCGCAGGCAGAGTGCGGAATTCCTTTTTTATGACGGGCATGACAAGTTTCACAAACATGTTCTCGAGTTCATAGGGCACGCCCGGCAGAACCACGATCATTTTGCTTCCCGTCTTGATATAAAAACCGAGCGCGATGCCGTAGCGGTTGAAAAGCGGGACCGCACCTCTCGGAAAGAGGGCTTCTTTTTTTACAAGCTCGGGAGCGCTCTTGCCGCGTTTTTTATAATAGCCCCGGATGAAATCCCACTGCCTTTTGCTCAACTCCAGCGGCATGGAAAAAAA
>CAZMMY010000038.1:0-9624 GCA_964567495.1 uncultured bacterium | reverse complement strand
CGTCTGGACCGCTGTCACCCTCATCGCGGCTTTTCTGGCAAAAATTCCCGCGCTGTTCGTCCCGCTGACAGGCTATTTCGGCTCTTACCAGGTTACGAACGCCATGATGGCGGAAATGATGTTCATCGGCGGCCCGCTTTCCGTCCTTACGCCCCGCACATTCCTGATTATGGGCGATGCGCCCGGCATGCACCTGCTTTACTATCCTTTCGCCAGCCTGGCTGCAGCCTGCGCAAAGTCCGTGCTGGGGGGGACCATTCCGTTCTGGGGCAAGATGCAGGCGGCCATGGCGGCATTTGCCGCGGGCTATTTCTGGATTCGCTGCATACGCGATTACTATACTTCGTACGGCCCTGCCTCCCGAAACGAAACATCGGCCGCGATGTTTCTCAATTTTTCACCTATGCTGATGATCGCAGGCGTCAGCTTTCAGAACGAGGCCATCGCGCTTTTCTTCCTGACATTTTCTTTCTACGTCCTTCACAAATACAAGGGGACCACGGCCGCGCTCTCCGCAGGGTTGCTTTTCTCGCTGGCCGTGACCGCCCGCCTGCATTTCATCCTGGCAGGGCCCGCGTTTCTTTACGCAATCTGGAACCGTAAAGGCAAATACCGCGGGTCGAGGCTTGCGGTTTTTTCGATCGCAAGCGCATCGATTTTCATTGCCTGGGTGGCGTGGACCTACGTGCTGGAGACGCGGTTCCCGGGCCGCACCGCAACCAGTTTTTTCAGCCAGAGCGGGGAAGGCCGTGTCCTGATAACATCGCTTCTTGCTTCTCCTGATTTCTATCTTTCCGTGGGCAAAATCCTGGCGGGCCAGTTCATGACTCCGCTGGGGCTTCTGCTCCTGATCGCGGGTTTTCTGCCGGGCGCAAAAAACCTTCGCGTGTTCCGTATCTGGCTCGCATGCGCGCTGCTGGCCATTCTGCTGCTTCCGCGCAAGGTCATCGACCACCCCTTTTACCTTCTGGGCGCGCTGCCGCCCGCCGCCGTGTTCGCAGGCCGGGGGCTTCAGATGATCCGTCTCCGTTTTCCGGTTCTGGTCACCCCCGTCGTAGTGCTGTTTTTTTTGCTGGCTGCGCGTTATTATATGCCCCCGGCATTCTCAGCCGCGGGCGGGGAAGGCATTCCTTCCGCCGGGCAGGCCGTTGCAAAAATCGCGGGGGCTGAAGACCGGATTGTCGCGGCGCACGGGACCTCGAACGACCTGCTTTATTATTCGGGCCGCACGGGATGGACTTTTGATGTCAAAATGGCGCAGCACCCGCTGAGCGATCAGCCCAGGCATTCGGTCATGAAGAAAGACGGCTACGGAGACCCGGCGCGCTGGCTGGAGCATCTGCGGGGACAGGGCGCAAGGTACTTTGCCGTGGCCGACGTAGAAGCGTTCCGCGGAGAAACAAGTTTTTATGAATATGTGGCAGGTGGGTATCCGGCCGTCGCGGCGGACGCGCCCGGCCTGCTCGTTTACGATCTTGGAGAGAAGTCTTGAAAGTTCTGATCATCATTCCGACTTATAACGAAAAAGACAATATCCAGAAGCTGCTGGGCCGCCTGATCAATATGCGCCCGGACCTGGAAATGCTGGTCGTCGATGACAACTCGCCGGACGGCACAGGCAAGATCGTCAAGGAAATCGCGCAGAAAGAGCCGCGTGTGCATCTTCTGGAACGCGCAGAGAAGAACGGCATCGGCCCGGCCTACATCGCGGGCTTCAAATGGGGTCTGACGCACGGCTATGACATCCTGATCGAAATGGATGCGGACCTTTCCCACCGGCCGCGCTACATACCGAAATTCCTGGAGCTGCTTCAGACGCACGACGTCGCCGCGGGCTCGCGCTGGATGAAAGGCGGCGGAATCGCAAACTGGCCCATGTCGCGCGTCCTGCTCAGCCGGTGGGCGAATGTCTATACGAAACTTATCCTCGGCGTGCCCGTGCACGACATGACGGGCGGTTACACCGCATACCGCAGGGAAGTCCTCGAAAGCATCGACCTGGACGACGTTCGCTCTGACGGTTATTGCTTCCAGATTGAAATGAAATTCCGCTGCCTGAAACGCGGATTCAAGGTAGCGGAGACTCCAATCTTCTTTACCGACCGCCGGGCAGGCAGCTCGAAAATTTCCCGCCGCATCGTATACGAAGCGCTTTTCATGGTCTGGTATTTGAAGTTCCGTGAGCGCCGTTTCATGCACAAAAAACAGCACGCCGGCTGCTGTTCCAAGTAATTCATTCTAAAGGGTTTACTGCGTTTTCCCCGCCGGCAATATGTTAGCTGTTGACTAGTAATGACTAGTCATGGTATCTAATAACCATGGAAATCAGGGAAAACGAAGTCTACACGCCCAAAGAGACCCAGGAAATCCTGAAGGTCAGCCCCAGCACCATGACGAGGCTGATCAAAAACGGTCTGATCCAGGCCGCCAAAGTGGGCAAGCAGTACCGCATTCTCGGCCGCGACATCCTGCGGCTCCTCTCTCCCAAGCTCGAAGACCAGGTCGGCAAAATCTACAATAAAGGCCGCCGCTGGATTCACGACGAACCTGAACCCAAAAAGAAAACCAAATAGCGAGGCAGCATGGTCCAGACGATTGAAAAGAAGATCAAGGCCGGGTCCAAAACCATCGGCGAAAAAGAACCTGTTTTCATCATTGCGGAAGCAGGCATCAACCATAACGGCGATATGAAGCTGGCCGAACAGCTGATCGTCGAAGCGAAAAACGCAGGCGCCGACGCTATCAAGTTCCAGACCTACCTGACGGAAAAGCGCGTACCCAAGGACAGCCCCATCTTCGGCATCCTGAAACAGTGCGAACTTTCGTTCGAAAACCAGAAAAAACTTGCGGCCTTCGCAGCGAAGCAGGGTGTGCTGTTTTTCTCAACGCCTTTTGATGAGGAAAGCGCGGACTTCCTGGCCGATCTCGGCGTTCCGCTCATGAAGATCGCGTCGTTTGACATTGTGAACCTCAAGCTTCTCCGCCGCGTCGCTTCCAAGAAAATCCCGACGATCATTTCGCGCGGCATGGCCAGCGAGGCCGAAGTTGCGGCGGCCGTCGATATTTTCAGCGCCGCGGAAGTGCCGTTTGTGCTTCTGCACTGCATTTCCAGCTATCCCAACAAGGAAGAAAATGCCAATCTGAACGTCATCGGCACGCTGCGCGAACGTTTCAGCTGCCTGTCGGGTTATTCCGACCACACCCTGGGCATCAAGGTGCCGGTGCTGGCCGCAGCTGCGGGAGCGGTCGCAATCGAGAAGCATTTCACGCTCGACACCAAGGCGCCCGGCCCGGACCACGCGCTTTCCTGCGATCCCCGCATGATGAAAGAAATGGTCCGGCAGGTCCGCGAAGTCGAGACGATTTTAGGCCAGGGGGAAATCCGGCTTTACGATGCTGAAAAACCCATCGTGCAGTACCGGAGGCCTTCCGCATGAACGTCGTCGCAATCGTTGCGGCCCGCCTCGGCTCCTCGCGACTCCAGGGAAAGGTCCTGCGCCCGATCGTGGGCGTTCCGATGCTCGAGCTTCAGATGACGCGCCTGGCGCGCTGCAGGACGCTGAACAAGATCGTAGTCGGCACAACGGACAACCCGAACGACCAGGCCCTGGTGGATTTCGCCAGGTCCAAAGGCTACGCGTGGGGCATCGGATCCGAAGAAGACGTACTGGGCCGCTACCACAAAATCGCCTCGGAATATAAAGCCGACGTCTTCGTTCGCATGACCGGCGACTGCCCTCTGATCGATCCCGAGGTCACGGACGGTGTCGTCCGCATGCATATTGACAACAAAAACGACGAAACCAGCAACGTGATCCGCCGCACATTTCCGCGGGGCATGGACACGGAAGTGCTTTCACGCGCCTGTCTTGACCGCATCAACGCTGAAGCGGCTGACAAGATTTACCGCGAACACGTGACCAATTACATCTACGACCACCCGGAGAAGTTCAGGCTGGGAAACTACGAAACCTCGAACGACCGCTCCGACCTGCGACTGTGCGTGGACACAGAAGAGGATTACAAGGTCGTGGCGGGCGTGTTCGAAGGGATTTACGCGAAGAACCCGGAATTCAAGCTCAAGGATGTGATCGCTTATCTCGACGCGCACCCGGAGCTGGCGAAACTCAACTCCCACATCCAGCAGTCCAAAATCTTCAAGGTGAGGACTCAGGCGTAATGAAATTCCTTTTCCGCTGCGACGGCGGCAACATGCCGGAGTACGGCACCGGGCACATCGTCCGCGACCTGATCCTCGCACGCCTGCTCAAAAAGGCCGGGCATGAAGTCCGCTTCGCTTTCCAGAAAGACGACCGCGGCTTCCGCCTTCTTTCCGAAGGCGGCTTTCCCGTCACGCGACTTCCCGAAAGCGGTGAGCTTACCGCTCTTGAAAAAATCGTCCGCTCCTTCAGGCCGGATGTTTTCGTCATGGATCATCTGGATTCTGACGAAAAAATCATGACGGCCCTGAAAAAACATAAACTCATCCTCTGCACCCTGGACGATCAGGGGAAAGGCGCTTCCAAGGCCGACCTGGTCGTGAACGCTATGATCCACGGACCGAACACTCCTTATCAGGGCAATGAATACGTGATCCTTCCGGAACGCGCCATGAAAAAGAAAAACGTGGGCCGCGCCTGCAAAAAAATTTTTATTTCTTTCGGCGGCTTTGATTTCCTGAAGCTGACTGAAAAGACCCTGCAGGGGCTTCAGGATTTTCCCGGCAAGACGGAGATCCAGGTCGTGGGCCGCTCAGTCGAAAATGCGGGGAAAGTGAAGTCTGCGTCCGGCAATACCGTGACTTTTCTTCCGCGGGTCGATGATTTCGACGGCCTGCTCGAACAGGCCGACATGGCGTTTGTCTCAGGGGGCCTTACGCTTTTCCACGCTCTTTCCGCAGGCGTGCCTTCGGTCGTTGTAAATCAGTACGAGCACCAGTGCAGCACCGCACGCCGCCTGGAAAAATCCGGCGCTGTCGTAGACATGGGGATGGGCAGCAAAGTTTCGCCGAAGCAGATCACGACCGTGGCCAGAAACCTCCTGCGGAATTTCGAGACGCGCCGCAAACTAAGCGCCACATCACAGACCCTGATCGACCGGCACGGCGCTGAACGCGTGGCCGACCTGCTTGAAGTCGTCAGAAAACTAGACTGGGACACAAATTTCTTCAAGAAGAATATCGCGCGCCTGTTCCCGGTGCGTCTGACGCCCGCCATTCTTGATTACGCCCTGGCGTTTTCAAAAAAGAACCGGATCGACTGTCTATATTACCTGGCCGACTGCCATGACTCCCAGAGCGTCGTTCTCGCCGAAAAAGCGGGCTTCCATTTTGTGGACATCCGTCTAGCCTTCATACACAACCTGCGCCAGACCGGCGGCAAACCTGCCGGCAAAAACCCGGTCAGACTGCGCGAATCAAAACTCAGCGACATTCCCGTTCTCCGCAGGATTGCGGCCGGCAGCTACGCAGCAAGCCGCTATTTTTTTGACCATCATTTTCCGACCGAAATCTGCGCCCGTTTTTACGGCGACTGGATCGAGAAGGCCTGCCGCAGCCCCAGGACCAAAGTCTTCGTGGCCGAGGAAAAGGGGAAGATCGCGGGCTACATTTCGTGTGAAATGGTCAATTTTGCCAAGGGCCTGATCCCGCTGGTAGGCGTTGCCGATACTCATCAGGGCATGGGCGTGGGCTCGCTTCTGGTCAACAAGGCGCTAGACTGGTTCCGCAAATCAGGTGCGCTCCAGGCTGAGGTCGTAACCCAGGGACGGAATTACGGCGCGCAGCGGCTTTACCAGCGCTGCGGCTTCGTGACGCAATCAACCCAGCTTTGGTATCATAAATGGTTTTCATAGGAGAATAGAATGACGCAGACAAAAGAACTGCCCGCGCTGGAAGGCGGAAAACCTGTTCGCGATACTTACCTGACTTTCGGCGCACCGCTCCTGGAGGAAGACGAAATCCAGGAAGTCGTGGCGTCGCTGCGTTCCGGGTGGATCGGCACAGGCCCTAAGACCCGCCAGTTTGCGCAGGACTTCAAAACCTATGTCGGCGCGCCCTTCGCGGTACCGACGAATTCCTGCACTTCCGCGCTTCATCTGAGCCTCGCCGCTTGCGGCGTCAAGGCGGGGGATGAAGTCATCACCACACCTATGACTTTCGCCGCCACAGCCAACGTTATTATTCACTGCGGCGCGCGCCCGGTCTTTGCGGACGTGGAGCCCGGCTGTTCGTTCCTTATCGACCAGAAAGAAATCGAAAAGAAAATCACGCCGAAGACGAGGGCCATCGTGCCCGTGCATTTCGCCGGGCTTCCGGTGGACCTGGATGCCATCCTTGCCATCGCAAAGAAACACAAGCTGTTCGTGATCGAAGACGCGGCCCATGCGGCCGGAACGGAATACAAGGGCAGGCGCATCGGCACTGCCGGGGATTTCGCCTGCTTCAGCTTCTACGTTACCAAGAACATGACGACCGGCGAGGGCGGCATGGTCACGACCAAAAATGAAGAGCTTGCGAAGAAAGTTGAAATCATGGCCCTGCACGGCCTGAGCCTGGACGCCTGGAAGCGCTTCTCCGACGACGGCTTCAAGCATTACGACGTGGTTTATCCGGGCTACAAGTACAACATGACGGACATGGCCGCGTCGCTCGGCCTTCACCAGCTCAAGAAACTCGACACATTTATCGAAAAGCGGAAAGAAATCTGCATGGCCTACGAAAAACAGCTGGCGGACCTTGAAGACGCCATCATCCTTCCCAAAGACAACGGCAGGGGAAAGCACGCATGGCATCTTTATACCGTCCTTCTGAAGCCGGGCGCGCTCAGGATCAGCCGTGACCAGTTCATGGCCGCACTCCACAAGGAAAACATCGGCATGGGCGTGCACTACCGCGCCGTGCATCTCCAGCCGTATTACGCCGACACGTTCGGTTACAAGCGCGGGGATTTTCCCAACGCCGAATTTATTTCCGACAACGTAGTTTCATTCCCGCTTTCGAGCAAAATGACGCAGAAAGACACCGATGATTCCATCAAAGCCCTCAGAAAGGTGATTCAATACTACAAAAAATGACGACAAACCTTCTTGCTCCCCAGTATCTTGAAACCATTCCCTGCAACCTGTGCGGCAGCCCGCAGACAAAGCCGTGGGCCGAAAAAGACGGCTGGAAGATCGTGGAATGCGTCAAATGCGGCCTGGTCTATATTAACCCCCGGCTGAACCTGGAAGGCCTCAAGATCGCGTACGGCAGCGAATACTTTCAGATGCACACCGAAAACAACGCGCAGGAAAAGCGCATCAGGATGTACGACATCGAGGTCAAGGGCATCGAGAATTTCCGCAAGGGCGGCAAGATGCTGGACGTGGGCTGCGGCGGCGGTTATTTCATGTCGCGCTTCGGTAATTCCTGGGAAAAGTACGCGACCGAGTTCAACCCGGTCGCCGCGGAGAATGCCCGCAAAGAATTCAGCCTCGACGTCCGCGTCGGAGCACTGCCGGAGCTCGGCTACCAAAAGGATTACTTCGACGTCATAAGCATGCGCGGCGTGATCGAGCATTTCCAGGACCCGTATTCCTACCTGACCGAGTCCTACAAGATCCTGAAAAAGGGCGGCATGATCGCGATCAACACGCCCAACATCGGAAGCTACTGCGCCAAAATCTACAAAGAAAACTTCTGCCTTGTGGCGCCGCTGTATCATATTTATTATTTCTCGACGCAGACCATGACGGAGATGCTGAAAAAGGCGGGTTTCAAGATCCTGGCCGTCCGCTATTACTACCTCGGCACGCCTTATCTGAAATGGAACGACGGCCCTCGCGTCGCGCTGGACACCGTCCGCGCCGCGCTCGGCATGAAAACCAGCTCGCCATCGCCGGCCTTTTTCGACAATGTCGTACACGTTTACGCCGAGAAGTGATATGAAGCAGGGGAATGATTATTCCCTCATTCTCTGCTCCCGAGACCTGACCTTCCGCGCGGAGCCTGCGCGCGTCGAGCACCTTGCCGTCACGCTTTCCCGGCTTTCCGCCCCAGCCATCGTTCTCGGGCTGAATACGGAAGAAACCGCCGCCCTAAAAGCTCGAGGCTTTTCATTTATTCAGGAAGATACGTTCGAGCGGGATGCTTTCATGGAAGACGTCAACCGTGCCGCCGAGCAGACTGCGGCAAACTGGTTCCGGGCGCCCCGCATCAGCGCCTGTCTGACGCACAGCGGCGTCAACCTGCGAGAAACGCTGCAGCATCCGATGACTTATTTTCTTCTGACGCCGCTGCGCGCCCTGGCTCTACTCGACGGCCTCTTAAAATCAAAAAACATCAGAACCTGCTTCTTTTTTCCCGTCGGAAGCGGCGGAGCGGAAGAGCTTCCCGCCGCAGGCGCTGCGCAGCTGGCCGACCACTGGCTGTCCTCCCAGCCCAGTGTTTCGGAAAAGGAAAAGTCCGGAGCTTCCTTCCTGACCCCGTTTCTGGCGATAGCCTGGAAAGCGGTCAACTTCACAAACCGCCTGCGGAACAAAGAGGGGAAAAACATCCTCGTCTCTTCCGACCTCAAACACGCCGCTCCCGTCATGGCTGAGCTGGTAAAAAAAGGCGGTTACCGCTTCACCTTCGTCCGAGAACAGTTTCCTGTCCGTTTTCTGAAATCATTTCTCGGCCAGGGAATTTCGCTGGAAAAAATTTCCGCGCCGCGCGTCGCAGGTCTCAAGCTCCGAGAACAGCTTTCCGCCGCCATCGAAGCGGACAAACCGTTCACTTTCCAGGGCACGGATTACTTCCCGATGATTCGCGACGCCTTCCTGGACAAGTTCGTCCCTCGCCTGGAGCAGGGCCGCGGCCTTACAGGCGCTTTTCATGCCCTGGCCGGCCGCCTGGAGCCTGATTTCATCCTGGTTGACGAAGACGTCTGCCAGTACAACAAAACGCTGATCAGTACGGCCAATCAGTACGGTGTTCCAAGCTGCGTCATCCAGCACGGCGCTCCATTCAGAATCGTGAACATCGCGCTCGCTCCCGTGACCTGCACAAAAATCGCGGCTTGGGGCAAAACCTCTAAGGACCTTTTGATTGAATACGGTGTCCCGGAATCCAAAATAGAAATCACGGGAGTACCGCGCTATGATTCATTTACCAGCAGACCCGCAGACCCCGCCGAGAGAAAGCAAATCGCGGAAGCTTTAAAGCTCGACGCCTCTAAAAAATGGCTCGTCCTTGCGACCGACCCCTTTCATGAGCCGGGCAGGGCGGATTTCGTGGGAATCAACCTTGCCCAGAACGATCTTCGAGAGCTTGTCCAGACTGCGGCCAGGACCGTGGACCTGTTTCCGGACTGCCGGATGATTCTGAAGCTCCATCCCCGAGACCGTTACGAAGCGTTTGCGCACGACTGGATCAGGGAAATCGGCTTTGAAAACAAAGTGTGCGTCACGCGCACGTTCCCGACTCCGAAACTCCTGCCGCACGCCGAAATCCTGATGACGGTCTGTTCCACTGTGGCCATCGAAGCCATGCTGTGCGGCAAGCCTGTGATCACGGTCAATCTTCACAACGGGCCCGAACTCCAGCCCCACGCCGAACTGGGCGCTGCACTGCCGGCCAGGAACGCTGACCAGCTGGCCGGGGCT
>CAZMMY010000037.1:8458-9662 GCA_964567495.1 uncultured bacterium | reverse complement strand
ATCCGGCGCACGGATTCCTGGGCCTGGGGAATGGAATGTGCGTCCTGAATTAAGAGAAGGGTCTTGCCGGATTGGCCTTTGTGGGATTCTTCCACACGACCGTACTGCACCGGAATTGTAATGGTTTCCGGAAGTATTTCGGCGCGGTTTTCATAAGAAGCCTGTGCCGGAGGCAGCTGGAGGCCGGTCAAAAATACCGACACCGCAAGGCAGAAAGACGCTGCCTTCCGGATACTGTTTCTATAGACTGAGTAATGATTTGTGGGAGTTTTAACTTGCATGGGCGCTGTGAAATTTCGGTAATGATACACGGCGAAATCAGAGGATTCAAACAACTTATTTAAAGCTTTTCACACGCGCTGAAAAAAGTTATCTGGTGTTAGAAGGTGTTAGGAGAGTTAAACGGGGAATTTGAAAAAAAGTTCTAAACGTTAAAGCGAAAAAGCATGGTGTCGCCGTCCGCAACGGTGTATTCCTTGCCTTCGACGCGCAGCAAACCTTTTTCTTTGACCGCAGCCGGCGTGCGCAGGCGGATCAGATCGTCGCAGTGCATGACTTCCGCGCGGATGAAGCCGCGTTCGAAATCGGAATGGATCACACCGGCTGCCTGCGGGGCCTTCGTACCTTTGCGGATGGTCCAGGCGCGCGTTTCTTTTTCGCCGGTCGTGAAATAGGTGATCAGGTCGAGCAAGCGGTACCCGGCGCGGATCATCAGGTTCAGGCCGGATTCTTTCAGGCCGAGCGACGCCAGGAATTCCCTCTGGTCTTCTTCGGAAAGTTCCACCAGTTCCGATTCGACTTTGCCGGAGATAATCACGACTTCCGCGCCTTCCTTGGCGGCAAGTTCCTTTACGGCAGCAACCCACTTGTTGTTTTTGGCATCCGGCAGGTCGGACTCGGCGACGTTCGCGCCGTAGAGCACGGGCTTCTGGGTCAGGAACGCAAGGTCCTTGACCTGTTTTTTCTCTTCTTCGTTCAGGCCGATTTTCCTCAAAGGAGTTCCGGCTTCCAGAGCCGCTTTTACCTTTTCGTAAACCGGCATCTTTTCCTTGGCGTCTTTGTCGCCCGAACGCGCAAGCTTTTAGGTTTTTTCATAACGGGCCGTCATGGTCTCGAGGTCTTTGAGGCAGAGTTCGGTGTCGATGACTTCGATGTCGCGCGCAGGGTCCACACTTCCGGACACATGAATAATATTGGGGTCGTC
>CAZMMY010000037.1:6095-8448 GCA_964567495.1 uncultured bacterium | reverse complement strand
GACGACGTGAAGAATCGCTTCGACTTCTTTAATATGGCCGAGGAACTGGTTGCCCAGGCCCTGGCCTTCGGCCGCGCCCTTCACAAGGCCCGCGATATCGTAGAATTCGATGGTGGTCGGAACGGTTTTCTGAGATTTGCTGAGCTCAGCGAGCGCGTCAAGGCGCGGATCCGGCACAGACACAATGCCCGTATTCGGGTCGATGGTGCAGAAAGGATAGTTGGAGGCCGGCGCCTTGGCTTTAGCCAGAGCGTTGAACAGCGTCGATTTACCAACGTTCGGAAGGCCTACGATGCCGCATTTGAAACCCATTTCATCTCCTTGGTGTGTTTCGAGGGTGCGAATATAACACGAAAGGCCTTTTTTTGAAATTGCCTTGTTGCCGCGCCTCGCGGACATGGCGATCATGGCGTCCCGTTAAATTCAAATCACACTGGAGACGCTATGAAGAAAATTTTCCACATTCTCATTTTGACACTTATTCCCAGCGCCGCATGGGCTCTCGAGCCATGGCAGAAACCTGTGCAGCCGCCTTCCAACCGCGGGCTGGAAGCGGTGATTGCGGACCCGGCCAGCCCTGGAAACTGGATACTGGCCTCTGCGGACGGGCTGTTCAAGGGCCCGGAAAAAGGACCGTGGGAAAGAATCCGGGTTCAGGACCCGCCGGGCAGAATCCGGCGCCTTCTTTCCTTCCCGCAGGCGCCCGGCTCGATTTTCATGATTGCTGAAAAAGGAATTTACGAATGCGCCGCTGAAGAAAACGGATGCCGCCTGTTTTTCCGCGTTTCGGGCAGCGAGTCTGCGGCCCCGCTTTCTTTCACAGTCGACGCTTCGAATCCCGACCACTGGCTCGCTGGAACCGAGAAGGGCCTGGAAGAATCAGACGACCGCGGCAAGACATGGTTCCGCTTTTCGCATTTCAGGCAGTCGCCTGTTTCCGTAATGGCTTTCTTTGAAGGGCGGCTGGTGCTGGGGGCCGGGCATCTCTTGTATGTTTCCGACGACGCAGCGCATTTCAAGGCCGTGTTCTCAGCTTCCAGAAAATCCGCAGCGGAAGAGGCGCTCGAAGAAAGCTTTTCTGAAGACGCCGTGTTTCGCTCTCCCGTTTTTGATTCTCTTGCCGTTTCGGCGGGCGGGCAAAGGCTCTGGCTTTCGGCGGCAGGAGGGATTTTCGAAAGCCGCGACCGCGCGCTTTCGTGGAAGCCCATGCCCACGGCCGGCCTGGGCTCGCCGGATGCGGGCGCGCTGGCCTGGTCCGAAAAAACCCGCCGGCTGTTCGCGGGAACCTCGCGCGGACTTTTCGTGTGGGAAGAAACCCGCGGCGAATGGCGCAGCCATGAGGCCGGTATGGAACACAGCCGTATTCTCGGCCTGGCCATCCTCACAAGTGAAAGCTCGGAAACGCTGGCGGCAGTCTCTTCTTCCGGGTTTTTCTTTCTGCCTCTTTTTCCCGACGGCGTCACACCTGCCGATTTTGGAAACGCCCGCCTGGAGATCTTCGAAAAACTCTCGCGGCTGGAGCCTCCGGCCCGCGAAGTGCAGAAACAGACGGTCCGTTACGCCAACGTGCGCAATTTAAAAATCAAATCCTGGCAGACGGGCTCCCGGCTTGCCGCGCTGCTCCCAAGCCTTTCGTTCGGAAAGGATTTTTCCAGTTCCAACAATGTCGACATCGACCGGGCCGGAACCAACGACCCCGACCGTTTCATCTTTGGCCCCGAAGATACCGGCCGCGGTTGGGACTTCGACGTCAGCTGGGACCTGGGCGACTTCATTTACAGCTCCGACCAGACTTCGATCGACTCGCGCGAGAAGCTGATGGTGGAGCTGCGCAACGACTTGCTGGCCGAAGTCACCCGGATTTATTACGAGCGCCGGCGGCTGCAGATGGAAGCGGCGCTTACTCCGGCGGCGGATTCACGGGAGCACATGGACCGGCTGCTCAGGATCGACGAAATGACGGCTTTGCTCGACGGTTTCACGGCAAACCATTTCTCGCAGCGGCTGGAAAAAATCTACCGGTTCAACCCGGAATTAAATTCTCTGTGGGAATTTCAGGAAGAAGGCGAGATACGGAAACCGGTAAAAGAAATTACGGTCTAGATCCCCGCTTCGCGGAGACGGCGGAGCTGGCCGCACGCGGCGTTAATGTCGCGGCCCGCGGTCTGGCGCACGGTCACACGCACGCCCGCCTTTTCGAGGATGGTTTTGAACTGTTCAACCTTCTGCGCGGACGGAGTCTTATATTCCGTGCCCTCGATGGGATTATAGGGAATCAGATTGACCTTGGCTTCAAGCGGTTTCGCGAGGCGGGCATCCCTGTGCTCGAGGTTTTTCACCGGTCGCCGGAGCG
>CAZMMY010000037.1:0-6085 GCA_964567495.1 uncultured bacterium | reverse complement strand
GCGAGGCGGGCGACGCCGATGGCCTCTTCCCTGGAATCGTTGACACCATCGATAACAGTATATTCGAACGTAATCTCGCGTTTGAGTTTGGTGTACAGGCGCGAAAGCATGTTGGACAGGCCCTTGAGCGGATAAGCCTTGTTGATAGGCACGAGCTCGGTGCGTCTTGCTTCCTGGCTGGAGTGGAGCGAAACTGAAAGGCGGACTCGGCCCTCGCTGCGTTTCACAAATTCTTCGATCTTCGGGGTAATACCTGAGGTTGAAACCGTGATGCGGCGCGCTCCTAGGTCAAAACCCCATTTGGCCTGAAGGATTTTCAGGGATTTCATGGTGTTCTCGAAATTATCAAGCGGCTCACCCATCCCCATATAGACCACATTGGTAATGTCTTGTTTCAAATGCTTTTCGATGCGGGCCACCTGCTCGACGATCTCGCCCGCCTCAAGGTTGCGGCCGAACTTCCCCGTCCCGCTCGCACAGAAAGTGCAGCCGATCTTGCAGCCGACCTGGGTAGAAACGCAGATCGTGCGGCGGCCCTGCTGGGAAATAAGGACGCTTTCGATCAATTGATTGTCGCGCGTGCGGAACAGGAATTTCTTGGATTCATGGTTTGAGGACTCGGAGATTTCCACCAGCTCGAGCGACGCCGCGGCCAGCTCCGCTTCAAGCAGGGCTCGAACGTCTTTGGAAAGATTTTTTGCCTCCGGCCAGGCAAAAACGTGTTTCTTGAAAACCCAGTCCGCGATCTGGTCGGCGCGGAAAGTCGGGATATTTTTCGACCCGGCCCAATTTTTTATTTCATCGAGTTCCAGGCCGTAGACGGAAGGCGCCGGTTTCAAATCCATTTTTTGATTTTCATCCAGACCAGAAGGGCGATAGAGGTAAGCGCCATCAGTCCGATGGACATGAAATAGCCGTAGGGGTGGTTGAGTTCAGGCATGTGCTGAAAGTTCATCCCGTAGACACTCGCGATCATGATGGCGGGCATGCTGAGCGTAGCCATGACGGTCATGCGCTTGATCGACTCGTTCATCTTGTGCGAGGAGTATGAAAAGTACGCCTGCACAATCCCGGTTGTGGCCTCATGAAGGCCTTCGATCATGCCGTACAGTTTGAACAGGTGGTCATAGACGTCGCGGAAGTAGATCATGTTCTCTTCCTTGATGAAGCCGCTCATGCTGGTGCGCGCCAGCAAGTTGATGGTGTCCCGCTGAGGGGCGACCGAGCGGCGAAAATGGAACAGGTCCTTCTTCAGCTTCATGATGTCCGCCAGGTGCTCTTTTTCCGTGCTCTTGAAAATTTCCTCTTCGAGCAGGTCGACTTGAGCGTCGTAAAGGTCCAGCACCGGCTGGTAATTTTCCACAAGCTGGTCCAGGATGTAATAAACGAGCTTGTCCGCGCCATGGCTCAGGTAGGCTTCAGGTTTTTTCTGCGCAAGCTCGCGGATGTGCGAGACCGACTGCAGCGGACTCTTATGGAAAGTGACCACGTAATTGGGGCCGAGGAAAATGTCGATTTCAACCGTCAGCAGCTCTTCCTCGCAGCTTTCAAGGTTGACCGCGTGCAGCACCAGGAAGAGGTATTCGTCATAATCGTCGACCTTGGGCTGGGACAGGTCGTTGAGGCAGTCGTCGATGGCGAGGTCGTGAAAATTGAAAATTTCCACCATGCATTCTTCCTCGAAGTCGTCCGGATTCTCCAGGTCCACCCAGACAAGAGAGTCCTTTTCCGAGAGCGCCTGAAGAAGGCGCGCGCGGTTCACGTTTTTCTCGAGCGGCTTGCCTTTTTGAAAAATGTAAGAGGTCAGCATGTTATTTCCTCAATTTGTAGCCTATTCTAAACAAATAAACCGTAAACGAAAACAAAATCAGGAAGAGGCCCATAACCAGGCCCATGCTCAGGCCCACGGGCGCGTCCGAATGGCCCAGCATACCGTATCGCATGCCGTTGACCATGTAAAAAATAGGGTTCGCGCGAAGCACGGCTTGCAGCGGCTCCGGCACCATGTCGAGTGTATTGAATACTCCGCCGAAAAACACCAGGGGCGAAATCACAAAGGTTGTGACTACGGTCAGGTGCTCAAACTCATCCGCGTAAAGAGCGACCAGCATGCCGATCAGCGAAAAAATAAGCGGCACGAAAATCAGGAAATAGACCATAACCAGCGGGTGCGCGGGCATAAACTGCGTGAAAAGGAGCGAGATGCCCCAGACGCCCATTACGATCAGGACGCTGCGCGCCAGGCCGCCTATCAAAATGGCCAGCACCATCTCGAAATAGGAAAGGGGCGTGACAAGCAGCTCCTCGATGTTGTTAGCCCATCGTGAAATAAAAAGCGAGCTCGAGGTGTTCTGGTACGAACCTTCGATGGCGTGCATCATCAGAAGGCCCGGGATCAGGAAGGTCAGGTACGGCACACCCGCGATCTGGTCGATAAACCGGCCGATCGAAAACCCGAACGTGAATATATAAAGGAAGCTGGAAATCAGCGGCGGAGAAATCGTCTGCCTGAAAACGGAGATGAAACGGTAGATTTCGCGCCACACCAGGGTGCGGAAGCCGGTCCGGAAAATAATCATAGCTTGAACGCTCCCAGCTTTTCCTTTTTGCCCGCGGTCAGGCGCAGAAACGCGTCTTCCAGCGTCGGCCTGCGTACATCCACTTTTTCAATCTCGACACCCGCGTCGTGCAGGACCTTCAATGTTTTGTTGACCAGGCCCGGCGCGTCTTCGAAAGTCAGGCAGGTGCCGTCTTCTTCAAGGCCTACAGCCAGGCCGGAAAGCTCCTGCGGCACGCCGTCGAGACGTTTTTTCAAGTACAGCTCGACCTGTTCGCCGCTGATTTTTCGGATCAAAACATCGGTCGGGTCAAGCGCCGCCAGCTTGCCTTCATGGATCACGCCGATCCGGCTGCAGAGCTTTTCCGCTTCTTCGATATAGTGAGTCGTCAGAATAACCGTGATCCCTTCGCGGTTGATTTTGCGAAGGAAATCCCAGAGCTGATGGCGAAGCTCCAGGTCCACACCGGCAGTCGGTTCATCCAGAATCAGGATCTTTGGCGAATGCATCATGGCACGCGCAATCAAAAGGCGGCGCTTCATGCCGCCCGAAAGCTTTTTGTACCCTTCCCCTCTTTTCGCCCAGAGGGAAAAAAGCTCGAGCAGCTCTTTTGCCCGCGCCTTCGCGGCCTTGCTCGAAAGCCCGAAATAGCCGCCTTCGAAAGTCAGGATCTGCTCCGCGGAAAGAAACGGGTCGAAATTGAACTCCTGCGGCACCAGGCCGATCTGCGCCCGTGACTCCCGGTAATTGCGTGTGACATCGTGGCCGAACACCTCGACCGAGCCCGACTGGTAATTAGCCAGGCCGGTGATCACACTGATGGTCGTGGTCTTTCCCGCACCGTTCGGGCCGAGGAAACCGAAGAACTCCCCGGGCTTGACCTCGAACGAAAGATCGTCGAGCGCCTTGAAGCTCTTGTAATACTTGGTCAGGTTTTTAATGGAAATGGCTGGGGTCATGTTTTATCGGGGGTTATTAAATGAAGCGTTGTCACAAGAGAGCAGAGGTGCCAGCCGACGCCTCGAAGGATGTCGATACTCCCCGATGCCGCATCTCCATAAATGGCTCAGCGTCTCCTGTTCGAATCCGCCTGCACACGACCATTTTCACAGGGGGCACAAGGCCCCCCGTAAAAATGGCGGAGAGGGCGAGATTCGAACTCGCGAGACCTTGCGGTCTACTCGCTTTCCAAGCGAGCGCACTAGGCCGGGCTATGCGACCTCTCCGTTTAACTTTTATCTCTGTTCCTTGCGCAGACTCCTGAAAAAATCCTGCAGAAGGACCCTGGAATCCGTCTCGAGGACTCCGCTCGTGACGCTCAGGCGGTGGTTCAGCCTGTCGTCCTGCGTAATTTTATACAAACTGCCGCACGCGCCGGCTTTAATGTCCTTCGCGCCGTACACGAGGTTCGTGCATTTGTTCAGCACCAGCGCGCCCGCGCACATCGGGCACGGCTCGAGCGTCACATACAGGGTCACGCCTTCCAGAGATCCCCTCTGGCTCAGCTTGTTCTCGCACAAAAACGCCGAGGCCTGCGTCATGGTAATCATTTCCGCATGCGCCGTCGGGTCTCGCAGCAGGCACATCTGGTTGAAACCGCGCGCGATGACCTGCCCTTTATAGACCGCCACCGCACCCACGGGCACGTCACCCTTGGTCAGCGCAATACGCGCCTGCTTGAGTGCCTCGCGCATGAAATGTTCATGAATTGAATCGGCCATAACGGCAAGACGGAGAGTATACAAAAAAACAGGGCCGCCTGTATAGAGAAATGCCTGTCAGCGTCTCATGCCTAGGCGCAAACGGCGGTTTCCCCGATACGCCCGTTCCTTCAGACAGCCGTATCATGAATCAGGTCATGATTTGATTCCGCTTTGAAACATTGCAGCGGGAAGGAGGATTTATGCCTAAAAGAAGAAAATCGATCGATGAAAACAAGCCTCTCCGGTTCGAGCGCGACGCTTTTCGCCAGCCGGCGCATGAAGAGGAAGAAATCGTACGGCTCGGCTACACGGACGAAGACGGTCTCAACGAGCCTTTCGAGCACGAGGGCGAAACGCCGGAGAACGGCAAGAGCCTGGGCCGCAAAGTGGCCTGAACGGCGCAGCGCACACCATGAAGAAGCGCTTTTGGGCCGTACTGCCGGCCCTGATTGCTATTGCTGCCGCCCCCGCCGGAACGCCTCAGAACGACGGCGTTTCCTCTGTCGAGGTACGCATGTTCCCGAGCGGTTTCAAGACCGTCACCCGGACTGCGCGCGAATTCACGACGGGAGAGACCAAAACCCAGGTCCGTGTCGCGGAAATAACGCCGGGCGGGCAGGAACGCAGCAGCCAGACGCTGCGCCGGAAAACCGCCTATGAAGAAAATGGTACCCTGCGCAAGGAATTCGTGGACATCGTCAACCGCCCGCAGGACGCCAGGACCACGCGAGATATCATCGTCTATGAGTATTCACCGGAGAGCCGGAAAATAAAAAACGCCTCGTGGGCGCGCTATGAGCAGATCAGGGAAAGCGATTTCGCAAGGATTGTACGCTACGAAACCGTTCTGTGCGACGAGAACGGCCGGCCGCGTAAAACCACCGCGCGAAGCTGGGGCTGGCCCAAAATGCGGCCCGCGGGCATTTTTGCCTTCCGCCCGGTTTAGGAATAATCTCAGACGCGAAAATCATTGCCTGGCGCATCCTGCGCGAGGTGTTAAACGGATTTTGGGCGAGTCTCTAGCGGCTTTTTAAGCGAGTCTCGGCCTCTTCACGCGAGGCAACTGTAACGATGGCGACTTCCCGGGAGTAGTGAAAAGGGGACATAATATTGAAGCCGACGTCCTGCATGGGATCGGAAATGACGCGGATCACTTCTGCGGCACCGCGCTGGTTGAAAAACTCCATCATTTTTTTGACCGAAGGCTTGATCGCAAGGTCAATGGCCTTCACTTTGGAAAGGTCCGTCAAGACCCTGAAGCCCTTGCCGGCGGCGGGAACTATTTTCTGGATTTCGGGAATCGCGCGCTCAGCCTGAATGGCATCGATTCTCCCGGAGAATTCGATAATAACCGCATTATTCTGAGAATCGTAGGAAGCTTTAATCATGAGAATAAGTTACTACGGCACGCGGCTTTTAGGAATAGAGGTTTTGATTAAGATTGCACGCGAGAGGCCGAAAGCCAATGCTTCCGGCACTCCGCCTCGGGCTCGAAGCCCTTGCTCCGGAGTTCATCCATAAGGATATCGCAGCGAGCCAAGCTCGCCGCGATACTGGGAGTCCAGGAACTGGTCTCGCGCCCGCTGCACATCCGAGACGACGACGCCCGTACCCAGTTGGCCGGCGGTGGCTGGGCGGTTCATGCCCGGCATCGCCCACGGCTCGGTGGTGACGAGATTCACGTTCTGGCGGCTGAAGCCCTCGGTGTTGGCATTGGCGACATTGTGGTTCGTGACGTCGAGGCCCATCTGCTGGGACTGCAACGCCCGCAGGGCCAGGTCTAGCCCGAAAAAGGTGCTGGTCATGGAGCCTCCTTGCTAGAGC
>CAZMMY010000036.1:0-9752 GCA_964567495.1 uncultured bacterium | reverse complement strand
GGCTCGGCCGCCTGCCTGCTCACGCGCAGATCCCGGCCGCACGGGGCCTGAAAGCCTACGACTCTTTTTACGGGACGTCGGCATGAGGCGGAATTTTTTCATGTTCATGGCGGCGCTGGCTTTTTCATTCGGCGCCGCGGAATTGTTCCTGCGGGCCTTTCCTTCGCATGCGGTTTACCTTCAGGTCCGCAATGTCGTTCAGCAAAGCCATTCAGCGCCGAGCAAAGACACCGTCATGAAATATGAGCCCGCGCCGCTGCTCGAAAAGCGTTTCCGCAACCGGGAATTCGATACCAGGGTCGCGACCAGCAGCCGCGGCCTTCGCGACCGCGAATATCAGCCTGAGAAAAAAGAAGGCGTGAAGCGCGTCATGGCCCTTGGGGACTCCTTCGTATTCGGCTGGGGCGTGGAAAATGCGGAAGTTTTCACAGAAGTCCTGGAGGACCGCTGGCTGAAGAACGCCGAAGTCTGGAACCTGGGCGTTTCAGGCTACAGTGTGGACCAGATGACAGCCCGTTTAAAAAAAGACGGCCTTCCGTACGCGCCTGACGTGGTCATGATGGAAATCCTGGGCGAGCCGACTTCTTCGGACGGGAATTTTATTTTCAGGAACGGACGCCTTTATTTTTCCGAGACCGCGGAATTTGTTTTTTTTCAGAAAGCCGCCGCTTATCTCGAGCGCAGAAGTTATGTCTGCGCCGCGCTGGGCCTGGCCCTCAGAAAGCAGTTGAGCGCACGGCCGTCCGAGTCCGCTTATGCCGAAGCGCCGCCGGACGGTTATGAGCTTGTAGACGAATTCCTGGCCCTGGCCCGGCAGAACAGTTTCATTCCCGTTCTTTTTTACGTTCCAGTGAAGCATGATTTCATGCGGCCTGGTCCCGCGCTGCTGGAGCAGAAAGCCCGGTTCCTGAATTATTGCCGGGAAAAGCAGGCCGCCTGCCTGGACTTGGAGGAGCCGCTCCGCAGGGCGCTGAAAAGCGGCAAGCCGCCGTACTTCAAGCTGGACGACCACTGGAACAGGGCCGGCCATGAGGCTGCGGCCCTCGCCGTCCGCGATTTTCTGAAAAGCGCGGGGATCCTGCCGCCGGAATACCTGAGGGAAGCATGACCTCCAGGACCACGGATCCCGCCTCCGGTCAAAACGGCGAGGGGGTGCAGGCAGAGAGCGGGCAGAGAATTTTATTTCTGATGCTTCTCGGCGCATTCTTCATCACGCGCCTGCTTGTGCTTCTGACCGGGGTGGAAAGCGCGTCCGACCTGGAGGAGCTCTGCCGCGGCACGCTGGCTTACGAGCTTGTGAGCGGACTGAAATTTCCATTTTGGAACTATCAGGCTGACACCTATTCCGGCGGCTCGCTCGTGATCGGGCTGCTGGCCGCGCCGTTTTTCAAAATCATGGGGCCGTCGCTGCTCGCGCTTAAAATGGCGCCGCTGTTTTTTTCCTTTCTGACGCTGTTGGCCGCCTGGTTCTGGATCAGGCGGGAAGGGGGCGCCGGCGCAGGCCCGCCGTGCATGGCCTTTCTGGTTTTCTGTCCGCCGGTTTTTCTCCAGGTTTCGCTGCTGGCCATGGGGTTTCATTCGGAATCGCTTTTGTTTTCCGCGCTGACCCTGCTGTTTTTTTACCGCTGGCGGGAAACGGGAAGGGCGGTTCATCTCGGGCTGTGCGGTTTTGCGGGCGGCCTGGGTTTCTGGTTCTGCTATACATCCGCGCTCGCGCTGGCGGCCTGCGCTGTTTGCTTTATTTTGACGAAACGGGAAAATAAAATCCGCGATGCGGGTTTCTTTTACGGCGGCTTCCTTCAAGGCGCGGTTCTTTTTTTTATATATAACGCTATGCACGGATGGGCGGGCGCGAAATTCCTGGCGCGGTCCTTTATGCCGGACGAAACGCAGGGCTCGGCGTTCCTTGAAACGGTCGCCCGGAAGACGGCAGGCCTGGTTTTTTACGGCGCGCCGCTTTCGCTGGGGCTGGGTTTTGCCGCGGGTGTTTTGTACTGCCTGCTCGCACTTGGCCTTCTCGCCGCGCAGGCGGCAGGAAAGAAAAATCAAAAGCCGCTGGCTCCGGTCTTTCTGACTCTCGCGCTTTTTCTGGGTTTTTACGGCGCCTCGGGTTTTGTGTTCCAGCCGGGCAGCTATATTGATTACCGTTATTTTGTCATTTTTCATTTCCCCGCGCTGGTGGTTCTGGGCGTTTGCGCTTCGCGAAACCGCGCGGCCGCGTTTCTCGGCGCAGTTCTGCTGCTCATGGGTTTTTGGGGCCAGGCTCAATTGTGGTTCAAGGAACCGTTTGCCAGCGCGGCGCGGTACAGGGGGTATTCTTACTATCAGATGGGCTGGGTCTGGGGCCCATTGCTTTCAAGCGAGGAGGGCCGTCGGAAGGTTTTTTCGAAACTGGCGGAATATCCTGAAAAAGACAGGTTTTTTCTCATCTGGGGCCTGAGTTACGCGGCAAAGCCCGCCGAACTGGACACGGAAATATTCAGACCATTTCTGCCGGAGGCGTATGGCCTTGCCGCGGCCCGCGATCTTAAAGCTCCCCGCGGACTCCCCGAGAATCTGAAAATCCTTCCGCAGGCGGAGGAGAAATTCCAGCGGGGGCTGTCCAGCGCTGTTTATTTCAACGGCCCGGGTTATCTGCCGGAATATCTCCAGTCGTTTACGCCGGGCCAAGAGAGCTATTTCAATGAAAGCCTGGGCGGATATTTTTACGTCAGCGGCGGTTTCGGAATGGAAGAGCTGAAGAGCATTATGGAAACAGAGCGTGCCCGCGATTTCGTGCGAGGCGCGGGCAGGGAAGCGGGCTCTGCCTGGGTCTACGACCGTCTCGATATTTTGTCCGCGCTTTCGAAACTTCAGCTCGACGTGCCGGAACTGCTGGAGCCCGCGCTCTTCGAAGGCCTGGGCTGGTCGCTGCGCCGCGAACTGGCAGAAGACCGGACGCGCGCCCTTGATTGGGCCGGGCGGCTACCGGGGAAATACCGCGCGTACGCCGTGAAGGGAATTGAAGAATGCGAGGCCTGGTATGGAATTAAAAACTAAAAATACCCGGGGTTTCTGGGCTTTTGCCGCGGTGCTCGCCCTTTTTGTGATTTTGAGGCTTGGCGCGGCGCTGACATCGGTGGAACGGGTGTCGTATCCCGACGAGCTTGGCGCGGGCACTATCGCGTACGAAGTCCTGCGCGGCCTGAAAATGCCCCTCCATGCTTATCAGGTGGATTTTTATTCCGGCGAGTCGCTGGTTTCAGCCGCATTCACGCTTCCTTTTTTTAAAATTCTGGGGCCGTCCCAGTTTTCGCTGAAAATGGCGCTGCTGCTGCAGGCTTTTCTGCTGTGCTGTTTCATGGCGGCTTTTGTGTTCCGGTGGTTCGGCGGCCCCGCCGCTATACTCCTCCTTTTCCTGCTGGCGTTATGTCCGCCTTTCCTTTCTCAGGCGTTTTTTATTCCAGTGACGGCGCATCTGGAATCTTTCTGGGGCGCGCTGGCCGTGCTGTGGGCCTTTTCGGAATTTCTAAAAGAAGGAGGAAACAGGAATTCCGCATGCATGTTTTTCGGCTTCATTTCGGGCCTCAGCTTCTGGCTGTACCCCCAGACGGTTGTCATGCCGCTGGCCTGCTGCGCGGTCTGGCTGGTCCGCGGCGATTTTTCCCGGCAGAAGAAATTTTATCTGTGTTTTATTTTTTTCGCGGCCTTGGGCATGGCGCCCTGGTGGATGGACAATTTCAGCCATGGATCGCGGCATTTTCTATTTATGCGGGATTCTTTCGGCCTGCAGGGCGTGCCTGCGGTGGGCGCGGTCCTGAAATTCTTCAAGCTGCTTTTTCTGGGGATACCGCTTTCTTTTTCGACTTTTCCGGCGGCGGGAGTTCCCGCGCCTCTTTATTCGGCAGTCTGGGCGCTCGTGTTTTACGCGGCGCTTACCGCGTTTTACCTGCGCGGCCTGGGCAGGGAACCCCTGCAGAACCGCCATGTCCGCCTGGCGCTTGCCGCATATTTCCCGTGCTTTCTTGCGGTCATGACGCTTAGCCGTTTCGACGTCATGAAGTTTTCGCATTTTTTCATGTTCCGCTATCTGACGCATTTTATGCTGGTCCTGATGATCGCGGTGGCTGCGGCGCTGCCCGTCATCAAAAACAAAAAAACCCTTTTGGCCGTGCTACTCGTCCTGGGCCTGCTTGGCCAGACGTCTTTCATGCTTCGCGAAGCTCCGGGGACGGCCCTGCGCTCTCTGGGTTATTCCCACCACGTGCTCGGCATGAGGCTGGCGCAGTTCGTCTTCCCGGCGGAAAAGTACTTCAGGCAGTACGGCGAAATTGCCGGATGGTTCGGCCAGCGGGACAGGGTCTATGTCTATCATGGGCTCCTTGCTGAAAGTGAACGTCCGCC
Source organism: uncultured bacterium (assembly GCA_964567495.1). Taxonomy (GTDB): domain Bacteria; phylum Omnitrophota; class Omnitrophia; order Omnitrophales; family Aquincolibacteriaceae; genus CAYLPP01. The sequence continues at coordinate 5,369 of CAZMMY010000036.1, read as the reverse complement.
GCTTTCCGGCACGGAAATAATGGAAGACGGGGCCCGGCTTCCCGAAAATTTCAGGCCTGTTTTTTTTGAAAAATCAGGCGAACTGTATGTGCTCGCCGGTTCGAAGGCTGAAGACATGGAAAAGGCCGCGGCCACGCTTCCCGAAGAAGCGCGCCGTTATTTCCGGCGCGGGATCGCGCGGGCCGGCGGCGGGGGTGAGCCTTCGGGCAGGGAAAAAGGCGAAAGGCTTTTGTGTGACGACTGCCTCTGGCAGCCGGAATTCGCCCGCAGGCTGGAGAATTTTCCCGCAGGGTTCGGGCTCGTCGAAGCGGAACTGAATGATGCGGCATACGGTCTCGGCTGGGCCATCCGGGCCGCGCTGCTTCAGGACAGGGAACGGGCCGGCGCGTGGATTGCGAGATTGCCCGGAAAATACTCCGCGGCTGCGGCGGATGGTGCGGAAGCGTTTGAGGCCTGGTACCGGCTCTAGGCGCCGGCCAGCTCTTCGAAGGGAAGCCCGGCGGCCCTGCTTTCCAGCCGGCGGCCGTTGCATTCCAGCCAGCCGTGCGCGTGCATTCCTTTCGAATCACGGGCGACGCCGATTTTGAACTCGGTCGGGACGCGCGCAAAATCAGCGAGCCATTTCAGGGCCACGGCTTTGCGCAGGCAATGCGGCCTGAAGCCGCCCTGCCGGTCCGCAATTTCCAGAAGCTCCAGCACCCGCTTGAATTTTTCAGGCGCGGGGGCGGTCTCTTTAACGGAATTTTTTTTGAGGCGGGCGATCACGCCCGCGGCGGGTGAGAGTTTCACGTAAATTTCCGCGGCGGCCAGCAGCGCCCACAAACCCAGGATGGCCGACAGATCGGGCAAAGAGTAATGGAAGGCCCTGCGGAATTTTGATAACATGAGGTCATTCTAGCACATGCCAAAATCAAGCAGACACATCATTATCCTCGGCGCGGGGATTTCCGGCCTGAGCGCGGCCTGGAGGCTTGCTTCCAAAGGCGTGCCGGTTACGGTGCTTGAGGCGTCCGGCGGCCCGGGCGGCCTCGCGGGAACGGCGCGCCGCGGCGGCTGCGGCCTTGATTTCGGCCCGCATTCTTTTTTTACGGAAGACGATGAAATACGTGATATCGTCCTCGGCCTTTTTGACGGAAAGCTTACCGCTCAGAAACGCACCGTCAAATTCTTCTACGGCGGCAGGTTCATCGACTATCCTTTCACTCCGCTTTCCATTGCATCGCAGATGGGCTGGGGAACCGCGGCCGTGGCCCTCAGTTATTTAAAAGAAAAGTTGCGTTTCCTGCCGCCTCCCTCGCCGCGCCAAACGGGGGCAGGAGCCGGCGAGGGAGAGAGCGTCCGCGACTGGGCGGTGCGCAGCTTCGGAAACAGGCTCTACGAGTCTTTCTTCAAGCCCTACACCGAGCAGTTCTGGAAAATTCCGTGCGAAAAGCTTTCGGCCCGTTCCATTCCTTCCCATACCCGCGTCAGCTTCGTGAACGCGCTTAAGGTCATTTTTAAAAAATCTTTCGAGGGCAGAGACGCGTCCGTGCTGGACCGCGAAAAACTTCCGGTGTATTACCCGCAGACCGGTTACGGCGAGATCGCGGACCTCATTCACGAAAAAGCCGCGCAGGCCGGAGCGAAGTTCCTTTATCAAACCCGCGCCGTGCGCGTGGAAACAGAAAAAGGCCGCGCCAGGGTTTTTTACGAGAATTTTTCGGGGGTGGACCAAATTGAGGGCTCGCATGTTATTTCCACCATCCCGCTTCCTCACGCGGCGTCCCTGCTCGGTCTTCCGGCGTCCATTCAGGCCTCGGCTGACGAGCTTTGGTACAGGCCCGTCCTGGTTCTCGGGATCGGGCTCGAGCGCGAAAACATCCTTCCTGCCAGTTACATTTACACGCTCGACAAACCGTATAACCGTCTGACTGAGATGAACCGCTTCAGCTCCGGCACCAGCCCGGAAGGGAAGAACCTCCTGGCCGCGGAAATTTCCTGCGGCGTGAACGACGAACTTTACGAAGCGGACGCTGAGGCCCTTTTCGAACTCTGCCTGCCGCATCTCGAGCAGGACGGCATCCTGAAACCCGGTGAAACCGTCCGCCTGATGACCGCTCGTTCTAAATACGCATACCCCGTCTACCGCCTCGGTTATGAAAAACACCTGGACAGCGTGACGGGCTGGCTTGAAAACGTGCCGGAGGTTTCACTTCTGGGCAGGACAGGAGCGTTCTGTTATATGGATGCGGACCAGTGCATGCGGAAAGCGTTCGACCTGGCCGAAAGTCTTTCAGCCGCCGCCCAAAAGGAAAGCGTCCGTGAACGCGCCTTCACCGGTTAAAAACGGGCTGCTCCTCCTGGCCTCGGTTCTTTTTGCTTGCGGGCTGGGAGAAACCTGCCTTCGTTTCAACCCGCCGGCATGGCTTCCCGCGCAGAGTTACGACAGCATCCAGCAGCACACCTCCGAACCCTCTTCCGATCCTGAGATCGGCTATGTCCCGAGCCCCGGCACGGAAAAAATCCTGAACGGCAGGGAGTTTTCCACCCGCGTCAAAATCAGCTCCGGCAGGATGCGCGACCGCGAATATCCGCAGGAAAAAAACGCGGGCGTCCGGCGGATTGCGGCTGTCGGCGATTCGTACGTTTTTGGCTGGGGAGTCGAGAGTTCCGAGACTCTGACCGAGATTATGGAAGACCGGCAGCTGAAAAACGCCGAGGTCCTGAATATGGGCGTTTCGGGTTATTGCGGCAGCCAGGCCGCCGCGTGGCTGGAATCCCAGGCAGCAAAGTACTGGCCCGACGTGGTTTTGTTTTTTACATGCGGCTTTCCGGTCGAATGCTCGCCCGATTATGGTTTCGTGAACGGTAAAATGGTCTGGAAATCGGAAGTTGAGGGCGGCTCGCTGAGGTGGCTGAAGGCGCGCGCGTACCGGAGCAGCTATCTTTTCGGTCTCCTTCATTTTGTTTATGGCCGTTTCCGCGAAATTACGGCCTCGGCCTGGCGCCGCTGGCGCGGCGAAGCGCCGCAGGCCGCGGAAGATGCCGCGGCTCACGCCGAAAATTTGAGGCAGGGCGGCCGGGTGCTCGAAAGGCTCGCCCGAGCATCGGAGAAATACGGTTTCAAGACCGTGCTGGTCTATTATCACGAAAGGCCGGAGGTGGAAGAGGGAACGACCCCGCTGGAAGCCGAAAATATTCGTCTCCTCCGCGAGACCAGCGCCCGTAACGGCTGGGGCTTCGTCGACCTGGCAGGGGCCATGCGCAGGGACTGGCTCGAAAGCCGCGAGTCCGCCTATTTTGTGTATGACGTGCACTGGAACCGGCGCGGCCATGAAATCGCTGCCGGAACGCTCACGGAATATCTGGCGGCGCAGAACCTGGCGGAGGCGCGGTGAAAACGCAAGCCTTTAACGCACCCGAGGTTTCGCGTTACTCTGTTTTTATTCGCCACTGGTGCGCGCCGCTCCTTTTGGCCGGGCTCTATCTGGTTTCGCGGCTTTTGATCCTGCTGGCGAATTACGAGTCGGTTTCCGACGTCGAAGAACTCCTGCGCGGCACGATCGCGCGCGAGTTCGTGACCGGCCTTAAAAAGCCGCTGGTGTATTATGCCGCGGACTCGTATTCCGGCGGCGGTTCGATTGTCACGGGCATGATCGCTTCCGTTTTTTTTCGCCTTCTTGGGTCGAATTATTTTTCACTCAAGATTGTGCCCGTCCTTTTTTATTCGCTGCCTACGCTTTTCCTGACGTACTTTTTTATGAAAAGGAACTTTGGGAAAAAGCCGGCGCTGCTGGCCGGGCTTTTTTTTGTTTTCGCGCCGCGGCCGTTTTTTGCGACTTGTATGAACGCCTGGGGCTGCTACAGCATCGGCGGCCTTGCGGGGATGGGCATGTTTTTCGTTCTTTACGAAATTCTCTTTCAGGGAGAAGACCGCAAACGTACCTGGGCCATCCTGGGTTTTCTGGGAAGCATGGGGTTCTGGGTGGCTTATCCCGTGCTGATGTATGCCGCGGCCGCGGTCGCGAGCCTCCTGATCTTCAAAAAGAAAAGCGTGTTCGGCGCGGGGGGGCTGGCGTTTGCCGCGGCTTTCGCGGCCGGCACGGGGTTCGGTAAGCTTGCCGGCCTGATGCCGGGCTTCGGTCCGCTGGGTTATTTCGCTCATTATGTTTTCGCGCCGCGCTTCGAAAACCCCACGGTAGCCCTTTCGTTCTGGGGATTTTTCGAAAAGCTTGGCCGTGTGATCATGGCGTTTTCGCATTCCTTCTGGGCGGGATACCGCTGGCTGTGGAACTGGGAAACTCCGCTTTCGTTCGCAACGTTGGCGCTCGGCCTGGCCGGCCTGACGGCGCTCGGTGTGCGCAGGCTTTCACACGATTCGAAAGACGCTTACTTGAGAAAATGCGTGCCGTTCCTGCTGATGTTCGTTTTCTTTTTCTTTGTTTACGCGGTTTCCAGGGTCCCGGTGCCGACGCCGGGCGAAGTCGCGCTGTCCTACCGTTATTTTGCCGCGGTTCAGTTTTATCTTTTCTGTTTTATGGCTTCGGCCTTTACCGGCAGGAGCCGCGCGTGGATCTTGGCGGCGGTCCTGATCTGCGTTTACGGGCTGGGCGTGCACGCCTCGCTCCTCCGCTTTATCGCGTGGGGTGACGCGTTCCGCCACAAGGGTTATTCCTACTATCAGCTGGGTGAGCTGTGGCAGCCTCTGCTGCGCGGGCCGGGCGACATGAATCCTTCCGACCTCCTGCGCCGTTTTGAAAAAGAGGAAGACAGAAACGCTTTTTATCACGGTTTTATCCTCGGGTATCCGTTTACGGAGGAGGCCCTCAAAAGCTTTCCGCTTCGTCAGATCGAATCGCTCGGTCCGAAAAAGCGCCGCTTTTTCATGAACGCTCTGGGCCGTTATTACGCGTTCAACGGCTACAGGGACCTGGCGGAAGTTTCGCGAAGGGTCGCTGCGCTCAAGTACCAGGAGGCCGCGAGTTTTTACACGGGCCTGGGGTTCGGCGCGGTCAGCAGGGGCGACGACCTCCTGGCATTTTATATTTCCCGCCTCAGCGATGTGCCGGAAGTCCACCGCCCGTTTTTTTATTTCTCTCTGGGCATCCTGCTTTATAATCGCGATGAAGCCGGGTGGCCAGGGGCGCTCGGGCTCATGGAAACACTTCCGGCGGGGGCCCGTAAATGGGTTTACCGCGGTATGGGCCGGGACGCGGCCGTGACCTGGCTCGGCAGCCGCATGCGTCTGGCCGTGATCCTGGAAACCGTGCCGCTTGAGGTGCCCGCTGAAATGCACGAGGATTTCTGCTGGGGCCTGGGCTGGGGAGTCCGCAGCAGCCTGAGAGAAGACCGGGAGCGCGCGCTGCAATGGATACGGAACCGTGTTCCCG
>CAZMMY010000035.1:7959-9835 GCA_964567495.1 uncultured bacterium | reverse complement strand
GCGCTCGAGCGCATCAATCGCGCGCAGGGCGAGGCCAAGCTCTTTAACCTTACCTGGGAAGCCTACAAAACCGCGCCCGAAGTGACGCGCCAGCGTCTTTACCTGGAAATGGTGGAAAAGCTTTACCCGCTCCTCAAAGACAAACTCATTCTGGATGATTCCCAGAAAGGCCTCCTGCCTTTCCTGAATCTTAAGCCGGACCAGAAAAATGAGGAGGCTGTGTCATGAAGCAGGGTCTTCCCGCAGTCCTGATTATCGCGGTTTCGCTGGCGGGTCTTGTCGGCATCAACGGTTTTTACACCGTGGATGAGACCCAGCAGGTCGTGATCACCGAGTTCGGCAAGCCCAGGGGCGGCCCGGTCGCCACGCCCGGCCTCCACTGGAAGAAACCTTTCTTTGAAACGGTCAATAAATTCGACAAGCGCATCCTTGAGTGGGACGGCTATCCTTCTGAAGTCCCTACCAAGGACAAAAAGTTTATCTGGGTTGACGTCATGGGCCGCTGGCGCATTGAGGATCCGCTGAAATTCCTGCAGACCATGCATAACGAACGCAACGCGCAGTCGCGCCTTGACGACATCATGGACGGCATCACGCGCAACTTCATCACTCGCTATGACCTGCCGGAAGTAGTGCGCAGCACCAACCGTCTGATGGAGGTCAAGCTCGGTGACGACGAGGTTCCGCAGGAACAGAGCTATGAAAAGGTTTCGATCGGCCGTGACGCTATTACGCGCGAGATCCTGGAGACCGCTCGCGGCGTAGTAAAGGAGTACGGCATCGAACTGATCGACCTCAGGATCAAGCGTATCGGCTACGTTCAGTCGGTCCAGGAAAAAGTGTTCGAGCGCATGATCTCGGAACGTAAGCGCGCGGCCGAGCAGCTCCGTTCAGAGGGCCAGGGCGTGCGCGCCGAAATCGAAGGCAAGCGCGAGAAAGAGCTGCGCAGGATCACCTCCGAAGCGTACAAGGAAGCCATCAGCCTGAAAGGCCAGGCTGACGCCGAAGCCACGAAGATTTACGCAGAGGCTTTCGGCAAGGACCCTGCTTTCTATGAGTATCTCTCGTCTCTGGCTCAGTACCCCCAGACGCTCCGCGACAGCCGCGTAGTCCTGACGACCCAGAGCGAATTCCTGAAGTACCTCAAGAAGAAAGAGTAACCTTCACTTGAAGGTGTTCATCGCACCTCATGCGTCTGCGCTTTCCCCCTGGCAGGTTTTCCAATCTATTTCCGCGGCGAACGCCTGCTTCTTTCTGGACAGCGAGGGCGTGCGCACCGGCCCCGCCTACTCCTACATTGGTTACGACCCTTTCTGTGAAGCCTCGCTTGAAGACGGCCGCCTGAGGCTTACCGGCGCTGAACGGGGCGTTTACGCCGCGAAAGAAGCTTTCAGCGTCCTGCGGCGTATTCTGAAAAAGTACCGCGCTGCGGGTGAGCCGGAGCTTCCGTTTTTTTCCGGAGGCGCTGTCGGCTTTCTGGGCTATGAAATGGCGCCCCTGTTTGAAAAGCTGAAATTGCGCAAGAAAGAAGCGCCCGGAACCCCGGACCTGTACTTCGGCTTTTATTCTTCGGTCATTGTCTATGATCACAGGAAGCGCCGCTATCATTTGGTTGCGCACGGCAAGAGCGCGGCCGCGGGCAGGAGAAAAATCGAAGAACTGCGCCGTGTTTTTCGCCAGGTCAGGGAGGAGCGCGGCTTCCGTCTGGGCAAGTTTACTCCCGGCATTCCGCAGCCGCGTTTTGAAAGCATGGTCCGGAAGGCGCGCCGCTATATCGAAGCCGGGGACATCTACCAGGCCAACCTTTCCCAGCGTTTTTCTTTCACCTATAAAGGCCCGGAGCATGTGGTCTACCAGGCCCTGCGCAAGATCAACC
>CAZMMY010000035.1:7070-7949 GCA_964567495.1 uncultured bacterium | reverse complement strand
ACCCGTCGCCCTTCGCCTGTTATCTCAAGACCGGAGACTGGAGCGTGCTTTCCAGCTCACCCGAGCGACTGGTCTCCAAGCGCGGCAGCTTTTGCGAGACGCGCCCGATTGCGGGCACGCGGCCTCGCGGCCCCGGCCGGGAAAAAGAACTGCTCGCCAACCCCAAGGAACGCGCCGAACACGTCATGCTGGTTGACCTTGAGCGCAATGACCTGGGCCGTGTTTGCGATTACAAAAGCGTCAGGGTCGAGGAAATGATGGGGATTGAGAAATATTCCCACGTGTTCCACATTGTATCCAAAATCACGGGCAAGCTATCGAAGGGGAAAGACGGCTGGGACCTTCTCAAGGCCATGTTCCCCGGCGGCACGGTCACAGGCTGCCCCAAAGTCCGCTGCATGGAGATCATCGACGAGCTCGAGCCGGTGCGGCGCGGGCTTTATACGGGCTCGATCGGTTATTTTGGTTTCAACGGCGACCTGGATTTCAATATCGTGATCCGCACTCTCGTGCTCAATAAAAGCAAGACGGGCCACCTTCAGGTCGGCGCGGGCATCGTCTACGACTCGAATCCATCCAGAGAATATGAAGAGACACTGCAGAAAGGCGAGGCGCTTGTGCAGGCCCTGTGCGAGGCCCAGGCATGAGCCATCTTTATTCGGGCGGGAAGAAAGTTGGCCAGGAAATTCTTCTTCAGGGCTTTGCGCCGGAAAAAGTGGGCGTGTTCGAAAGCCTGCGGGCCTATCAGGGCGTCATATTCCAGCAGGACGAGCATTTGAAACGCCTGATGGAATCGGCGAAGACGGTCGGCATTCATGCGCGACTTTCAGCCGCAAAACTCAAGGCTGAGCTCGACGGGGCGCTTGAGGCCTTCAAGAA
>CAZMMY010000035.1:0-7060 GCA_964567495.1 uncultured bacterium | reverse complement strand
GGCCCCAGATGGCCGCCGCACCGCCGCAGGCCAAGACGACCGATTATCTCAACGCGCTCATGGCCACGCTCGACCCGTCGCCCGGGTACGAGTGGGTGTTTCTGGACCGCGACGGGTTTGTGACCGAAGTCAGGATCGGCAATCTTTTTATCGTCAAGGACGGCCGGCTTTTCACGCCGCCGCTAACCGGAATCTTAAATGGCGTGACCCGGCGCTTCGTGCTAGAATGCGCTTCTCTTGCGGGCCTCGAAACCCGCGAGAGGCCGCTCTCGCGCCACGAGGTTTACAACGCGGACGAGGCGTTTCTGACCAACACTTCATGGGAAATTCTCCCGGTGCGCGAAATGGACGGACGGTCCACCGGCAAACAGATTCCGGGTAAAATCACATGCAGGCTTCACACAATCTTCAAAAACAGGGTCCGAGAATGGCTTCTAAAGCAATCAAAAAAGCGCTGATCAGCGTTTCCGACAAAACCGGCCTTATTCCTTTCGCGAAGTTTCTGCATCAGAAAAAAGTTTCCATTCTTTCCACGGGCGGCACGCTCAAGGCGCTGGTTGAAGCGGGCATTCCCGCAGTGGCTGTCGACGAATACACCGGCTTTCCAGAAATGATGGACGGCCGCGTCAAGACCCTTCACCCTAAAATCCACGGCGGGCTTCTTTACCGCCGCGACCAGAAATCGCACGTGGAGCAGGCCAAAAAGCATGGCATTGAGGCCATCGATCTGGTGGTCGTGAATTTGTATCCCTTCGAGAAAGTCACGTCGAATCCGGATGTGGAACTCGAGACTGCGATCGAAAACATCGATATCGGCGGGCCTTCCATGCTTCGCTCTGCGGCCAAGAACCATGATTCAGTGGCTGTGGTCACCGAACCCGCGGACTATGCCCGCGTACAGGCCGAAATGGAAGCGCACAAGGGCGCTGTCACGCAGGAGCTGCGGCGCGAGCTTGCGCTCAAGGTGTTCCAGCGGACGGCGGCTTATGACGCGGCGATTTCCGGCTTCCTGGGCAATAAACTCAAGAGCGAAAGCGCACCTGCTGCCGCGGCTTCTGAAGAAACGCTTCCCGCAGAACTGAAATACGCCTACGTCAAGAATATGGACCTCCGTTACGGCGAAAATCCGCACCAGAAAGCCGCATTTTATATTCCTGCTTCCCGCGCTTCGCGCGGTCCTGCTTTCAAGCAGCTGCACGGCAAAGAGCTTTCGTTCAATAACCTGCTCGACATTGAAGCCACGCTTGAAGTCATGAAGGAATTTGAGGAACCGGCCGCCTGCGTCATCAAGCATAACAATCCCTGCGGTATCGCCGAAAACAAGAACGCGGCGATCGCCCTCGAGAAAGCCGTGGAATGCGACTCCATGTCGGCATTCGGCGGCATTGTGGGCCTGAACCGCGTCTGCGACATGGCCGCAGCCGAGATGGCGTTCGACAAACTCAAATTTTTCGAAGTTCTGTGCGCGCCTTCATTCGACCCCAAGGCGCTGGCCTTCCTGCAGAAGCGTCAGAACCTGCGCCTGATCCAGTTCGACCCCAAGACTCTGCCTGACCAGCCTTACGACTGCAAAAGACTGTCCAACGGCATGCTGGTCCAGGAAAGAAACCTTCCTTTGCCCGCCCGTAAGGCCATGCTGAAGAAGAACGTCCGCTTTGTGACCCAGGTCAGGCTTTCTGATACGGAGCTGGAAGACCTGATCTTTGCGTTCAAATGCGTCAAGGTCGTAAAATCGAACGCCATTGTCATTACCCAGGGCCGCCAGACCGTTGGTATCGGCGCGGGCCAGATGTCTCGCGTGGACTCAGTCGAAATCGCCTGCAGCAAGGCCGGTTACAGGACTGAAGGCGGGCTGCTGGCTTCCGATGCGTTCTTTCCCATGCCGGACTCCATCGAAGTTGCCGCCCAGCACAAGATCAAGGGCATCATCCAGCCGGGCGGCTCTCTCAAGGACCCGGACGTGATCGCAACCTGCGACCGTTTTAAGATTGCCATGGCGCTGACCAGCGAGAGACATTTCAAACACTAAGCGTTTCTCCGGCGTCTCGGTTTTCATATGAACTTTTCCGAATCGCTTTCATATCTCAATTCCTTTCTGAATTTCGAACGCCTTCACCATACCGGCAATTTTGCCTGGAACCTCCGGCGCATGCGCATTCTCCTTGAGTGGGCCGGGCATCCTGAGAAAAATTATCCGCGCGTTGTGATCGCCGGCACTAAAGGCAAGGGCTCGACCGGGTTTTTTCTGGAGTCTTTTCTGGAATCGTACGGCGTGCGCACCGGTTTTTATTCTTCACCGCACCTGCAGGACCCGCGCGAGCGTATCAGGATCCGCGGCAGAATCATTTCCCGCGAAGCCTGGGCGCGCGAGGTTTCGGAAGTCAGGCGGCTGCTGCAGCGCAGAAAGATGCCCGCCGCCTGCGGCGCAGTCACATATTTTGAAATCCTGACGCTCATGGCCGCGCTCGCGTTCAAAAGGGCGGGTGTGCAGGTTGGGATTTTTGAAGCCGGCCTCGGCGGCCGTCTGGACGCGACACACGCGCTAAAGGCGGGGCTAGCGATCATTACGCCGATTCATTTTGACCACGAAGCCATTCTGGGAAATACTCTGGCCAAGATTGCGGGTGAGAAGGCCGCGCTGATCGAACCCGGGGGCGCTGTGGTCACGGGGCACCAGCCCGCGCCGGCCCTGGCGGTTATTACGAGGCAGGCCCGGAAACAGAAGGCCCTCCTGTACCGATCTAACCCTTACCCGGGCAAACTGGCCCTTGAAGGTGATTTTCAGAGGGCCAACGCGGGCAGCGCCTGGAAAGCCCTGGAAATTCTCAAGGAGAAACACGGGCTTGTATTGGGGAAAAATGCCCGCAAAACCTCCTTTAAATGGCCGGCCCGTCTGGAGCTTATAAGGAAGGCAGGCGGGAGCTTTCTTCTGGACGGGGCCCATAACCCGGTTTCGATCCAGGCCCTGGTCCGGAACCTCCAAAAAGGGAAAAAACGCGTCCCCTTAGCGGTATTCGGGGTTTCGCGCGATAAAAACTCGGAGCTTATGCTGAAAAACCTGTCCCGCTATTTTAAGGAAATCATTCTGGTCAAAAACCCCGGGCCGCGCGCCCAGGCCCCCGCAATTCTTTTAAAACAGGCGCGCGGGCTGTTTCGCCTGGTTTTTACAGTTCCGGATGTGCGTGACGCGCTGGAGCTCGCAAAGGCCCGCGCAGGTACGAATACCGCAGTTGTCACGGGTTCTTTTTATCTCGCAGGCGAAGCAAGAGGCCTTCTCAATGCCTGAAATCAATCTCGACGACACCATCGCAGCGGTTGCCACGCCTCCGGGCGAAGGCGGCATCGCCGTCATCCGCATCAGCGGGCCCGCCGCGTTTAAGATTGCGGACGCGGTTTTTTTCTCACCCAGGGGAAAGCTTTCGGATTTTGAAAGCCATACACTTCATTACGGCGAAGTTTGCGCGGACGGAAAAAAGCTGGACCAGGCGCTTGCTTCAGTTTTTCGTGCCCCCAATTCTTACACAGGCCAGGACGTCGTCGAGATCAGCTCGCACGGCGGACTGCTTATTACAAGAAAAATTCTGGACCTGATCATAAAAAACGGAGCGCGCCACGCGGAGCCCGGGGAATTTACCAAGCGCGCGTTTCTGAACGGCAGGATGGATTTAACGCAGGCCGAAGCAGTCCTGGATTTAATCAAGGCGAAAAGTGAACGTGCGCTTGAAACCGCCGGCCGCCACCTGACCGGAAGCCTCTCCCGGAAATTAAACGAGGTTAAAGAAAGCATCATGAAAATTTACGCGCACCTGGAAGCTTTCCTGGATTTTCCTGAAGAAGACCTCGAGGTTTATACCGACAAGGAGTTCACGGCCAGATTCGAAAAAACGCAGCGATCGCTTGAGCAGCTGCTGGCCGGTTTTGCGCGCGGGGCCGCTCTCAGGGAAGGAATCGGCGTGGCCATCGTGGGCAGGCCGAACGCGGGGAAGTCCTCTCTTTTCAATACTTTGCTGGCGAGGGACCGGGCGATTGTTTCCGAATACCCGGGGACGACCCGGGACGTGCTGGAAGAGGCTATTGAACTATCCGGGCTGTATATCCGGTTGATCGATACCGCAGGCCTGGCCTCTGAAAATGAAAATCCTCTGGATAGAATGGGCATGGAAAAAACGCGTGCCGTTTTGAAGGGCGTGCAAGGTTATCTTTACGTGCTCGACGCCTCAGCGCCGCTCGAAAAAGGGGACAGGGACATCCTGTGTGAGATTGATTTGTCAAAGCCCGTGCTTTTTGCGATGAACAAATCGGATTTGCCGCAGCGTCTCAGCGAAAGCGACCTGAAAAAGATTGCGCAGGGCCGCTCGTGCGTCAAAGTTTCGAGCCGGACGCGCGAAGGAATCGAAACGCTTGAGAAAAAACTTTTTGAAATACTTTGGGGGCCCGGAACGGAAAGCGCCGGCGAGCAGATCACGCGCCTGCGCCACAAGAACAGCGTGGAAGAAGCGCTGAACGCGCTGAAAAACGCCCGTGAGGCCTTTTCCAGGCGTGAATCGCTCGAGTATGTGGCCGAAGACGTCAAGGTTTCGCTGAATTCTCTCAAGGAACTTGTCGGCGAGGTGTATTCCGAGCATCTTCTGGACGTAATTTTCTCAGAGTTCTGCATCGGTAAATAAAATTTACAACCGTTTTTCTCTCTACAAACCGAAGATTAAAAAAATTTTAATTATTTTGTTTGACTTTGATCTATAGCGTGAATAAAATGCGCACTGTTGTTGTTCTTTGAAGTTTTTGTGAGCCAAAAACTTTGGTGATAAAGAGCACTCAGGCAACTTTTGAGAGACCCAAATGCCCCAGCAAGCTTTAAACATTTTGAAATTCGCCGGCAAGCACGAAGGTAACTCAAAAGGATCACCAAAGACTTTTAAACAAGTTTAAGATAGTTCGCCCTGCGAAGGGCTGACTATCTTTTTTTTTCTCCGGGGAAGAAGTCACGGACTGAAAGTAACGGGCCGTGAATGGGGACTGAAAAACCGAAATGTTTTTCTCTTCTAAGCTTCAGCAAGACTCCTGCAGCCGGATGAATAAGCCTTGTTGATAAATAGAGCCGCACTCAAGGCCGATTTCGGACGGCACAAAGTAAAAGAACTCATACAAAAATTAACTATAAAGATTAACCCAGCCAAGACGAAATATTGCCTATAGGCACTATATGTAGTAGACTCAGTGGGTAGGAGCCCACTACATGTAGGTGATAGTCGTACAAGGCTTTAGGTAAAAAACGAAGGCATAAGGGAGGCTCCTCATGAGCATTAAAATGGAGAAAAAGCTCCAGGAACCGGTTAGCGAAGCCGGCATCAAATTTCAGCGCAGGTTTTCCCGCACGGGCGTTAACCCCCTCGACGACATCCAGTACACCAGGCGCAGCTCTGTAATCACCAACCCTGACGGTTCGGTGGTCTTCCGCATGGACAATGTGGAAGTTCCCAAGGAATGGAGCCAGCTGGCCACAGACATCATTGTTTCCAAATATTTCCGCAAGGCCGGCGTTCCGGGCACGGGCCACGAGATCAGCGCTCGCCAGGTCGTTTACCGCATAGCGCATACCGTCCGCACGGCGGGCGAAAAGTTCGGCGGTTATTTCGCTTCTCCCGAAGATGCCCAGATTTTCGAAGACGAACTTCTTCATATGATGATTACGCAGAAGTGCGTGTTCAACTCTCCGGTCTGGTTCAACTGCGGCCTTTACCATGAATATGGGATCCTGGGCAGCGGCGGCAACTGGGCGTGGGACCCGCAGTCGGATGAAATCAAGGAAACGACAGACGCTTATTCCCGTCCCCAGTGCTCGGCCTGCTTCATCCAGTCGGTTGATGACGATCTTATGTCCATCTTCGAACTGGTGAAGAACGAAGCTCGTCTTTTCAAGTATGGCTCCGGCACCGGCACCAACTTCTCGAACCTCCGCGGCAGGCAGGAAAAACTTTCGGGCGGGGGAACTTCTTCCGGCCTGATGTCTTTCCTCGAAGTGCTTGATCGCGGCGCAGGCGCCACCAAGTCGGGCGGCCAAGATGGTCTGCCTTGATATGGATCATCCCGAGATCGTCGACTTCATTAACTGGAAGGTCCGTGAAGAAAAGAAAGTCGCGGCGCTGATCGCGGCGGGTTATCCTTCGGACTTCAACGGCGAAGCCTATAAGACCGTCGCCGGCCAGAACTCCAACAACTCGGTCCGAATCTCCGATGAATTTATGCAGGCTTACCTTAATGACGGGGAGTGGACGACCAAGGCCCGCACGACCGGCAAGGATATCAACACCTACAAGGCGCGTGACCTGATGGACCAGGTGGCTTACGCAGCCTGGGCCTGCGCCGATCCGGGCGTCCAGTTCGACACGACCATTAATGACTGGCACACTTCCGCCAACACCGACAGGATTTACGCCTCCAACCCGTGTTCGGAATACATGTTCCTGAATGACACGGCCTGCAACCTGGCGTCGATCAACGTCATGAAATTTCTCAAGGAAGACGGCAGCTTCGACATTGAAGGCTACCGCCACACCACGCGCGTGTTCATCACGGCCATGGAAATCATCGTCGAGCTTGCGTCGTATCCGACCAAGCAGATTGCGCAGAACAGCCACGACTATCGTCCGCTGGGCCTCGGCTACGCCAACCTGGGCACGCTGCTCATGGTCAGCGGCATCGCCTATGACAGCCCTGAAGCGCTTTCGATCTGCGCGGCGCTGACGGCCATTATGACCGGCCAGGCGTACAAGACTTCCGCCGAGATCGCGGCCTCGAAAGGCCCGTTCCCGGGTTATGCCCCGAACCGCGAATCGATGCTGCGCGTCATCCGCAAGCACCGTGACGCCGCCCACAAGATTTCGAGCGAGACCTGCTGGGAAGACCTGCGGATCGCGGCCCACGAAGACTGGGACGAAGCGCTCGCGCTGGGCGAGAAATACGGCTACCGCAATGCTCAGGCCTCCGTAATCGCGCCTACCGGCACGATCGGCCTTCTTATGGATTGCGACACCACCGGCATCGAGCCCGATTTCGCGCT
>CAZMMY010000034.1:5745-9929 GCA_964567495.1 uncultured bacterium | reverse complement strand
GCTTCCTGCGCCGCACGCCCTGGGCGCGCAAAAAAGTCGAGCGCTTATACGCTGACATTTCCCGAAAAAAATGATTCCCGTGTTCAAATTGACGTCTTTGCTTGCGAAAGGCGGCGGCGGTGTGCCCGGCTTTAAACCCGACGCTTTTATCCGCGACTTTCCCGAGTGGATGTTCGGCGTCTTTTTGATTGGGCTGATTCTTGTGGTCGCCAAGCTCACGTTTGGAGTCGGCCCGCTTACCGTGATCGCGGATTTCATCGATTTCCTGCAGGACAACACCGAACATACCCGTACGCTCCAGAAAGAAAATCTTGTTGAGATCTACAACACCCTGAACCGCGGGGTCTACCTGCTCGAGAACGGCCAGTCCCTGCATACGGAAGAGTTCAGGCGCGCGGGCGTGCTGCTGACGCGGGACGATTTCCTGAAAAGGCCGCTTGGGTCAAAGCGCGGGAAAGTGGTGGAGTGCGTGGTCAGTCTTCTCGAGTCTTCAAAGAAGCCTCCTTCGCCGCGGGAGGCGCGGCAAATGATCGCGAAGCTTAAGGACTGCGCCCGGATGGTTGACGAGCGCATCCGAAAGATCAGAATCGATTAATGTTTTTGATGAAGAAAATAGACTGAAATTCCGTTAATGATAGGGCGGCAGACAACCCGCCTGGAGACAGATGAAAAACAAAAATGCGCTATTATTCCTTGTTCTCGTCACCCTTAACGGCTGCGCAAGCACGCCCGAAACCGATGCCCAGAAGGCAGGCCTTGCGACCGGTCTGAAGATGGAAGAGGTCAGAAAGGTGATGGGCGAGCCGGCGTTTGTCCACAAAGCATCCATGCCCCAGCTCAGCGTCATGTCGCTGACCCCGGTCAAGATCTGGGAATACCGCAGCGAAACCGAAGACAAAACCACCATCCTTTATTTCTGCGGCGAGGAGCTCAAGCAGGTCGAGTACAGCGACCTGAAAGCCAAATCCTGGCCCGGCTTCAAATTCCAGTGCGAGAAATGAGAAAACTTTTTCTTTACGCGCTTTGTCTCGCGGCCGCCGGCTGCGGGGATGGGCCCAAAGCTTCCGGCGCGGCACGTGTGACTCAGGTCACAAGCACCGGAACCATGCGGCTCGACAGCGGGACGGTCGTCATGCTTCAGGGCGCTGATTGCCAGGCAGGGCCGGGCGTCGCGATGCTGAAGTCCCTGACCGAAAATGAGCTCGTGGTGGTCAACTATGCGGCCGGCTCTGATGTGGAGCCCATTCCGGGCCAGGCTGAACCCTCGTTTGTCTGCCCGGGGAGCCTGCGCGCGCTCCGCCAGGTTGCAAAGCTCGCGTTAGTCGAAAAAGATGTGATCGATGCCGCTGCGGCCAATCTCGACGGCTGCCTGCTGACTTACAATGCCATTGTGGCCCGTCCGGGCTTTTGCCAGCAGACCGGCGACGGCCTTTTGGGTGCGGTGCAAGCCCTTGAAGACGCCGCGGAAAAGGGCGAACCTGTCCAGGTCGACGATATCGTCCCGACTCCTGAGCCCGCGCCGGAGCCGGGCCAGAGCCCCGGCCCTTCCGCCTGAGTCAAGAGCCCTCGAATCTTTTCATTCATCCAGGCCGCTTAGAGCTCGATAATAAATCCCTGCTGTGCCCTCATTAGGCATATACTGAACTACCTCATAGAAACGCCTAGCGAGTCATTAACGCGCCCATCGCGCGAAAGGAACCCCCATGAAGATATCGATAGGCAGCCTTCTTTTTCACGCCGTGCATGGAATGTGCCGGGTCCGGGAAATCATGTCGGACAATTCCGGAGACTCTTACGGCCTCGTGCCTTCTACGCCCAGCCGCAACGCTTACCGTTACGTTATCCACAGGCAGCATCTGGGTGAATCCGGTTTTCACGAGCCGATTTCGGCCAGCGGAGCTCAGGACATTCTTGATTATTTCCGCACTGGCCGCAAAGCCGGAAACGTACCCGCGGGCGAGCCTGCGGAGTTTTCAACCTGGTCTGTGGCCGAGTCAGTCATGACGTGCGCGCGCGATGAGAACCAGCTCAAAGACCTGCGCAAACGCAGCGCATTGAACAGAAATGCTTACGCCCTGGTCCGGGAATTTTCCTGCGTGCTGAAAATCACGCTGACTGAAACCGTAAGCCTGATCCACAAAAGCCTGCGCGGTTCTGGCGCTGCGCTGAACCCCGCCATTTTGAACGCCCTCGAGAAGGCCCTTAGCGACTAGCTGCGGTCAAGCCCCGATAGCCGGTGCCGATAATTCTCAGAAGCAGCCGCTGCTTACAGCCGGAGAATTTTATGTCGGAAAAAAATCAGAATTTTCCAATCGGATACGGGAGACTATCACCGCGAATCACAGCCGTTTCTCGGCCTTGCCGGCCACAGTCAAATGCCGGCTAATAGCTCGGTGCTTTCTTCCCCAGGGCTCCCGCAGTGAAAAGAGACGTCCTGGTTCTTTTGCTCGCGCTCGGGGTGCTTGCGGTCCTTTTTTTTACAAGTACTCCGGTCAAGAAGGCTTTCATGGGCGGCTTCCATGAATCGTACAAGAAAAGCTATGTTGTAAGCTTCAAGAAGAGCTGCGAAGGCCCCAAGGCACCGCCGGAGAAGGTCATGTTCTGCGATTGCAGCGCGAACGCAGCCGTAAAACGGATGAGCGTAAGCCAGCTCATGAGTAAAGAATATTCCGAACAACTTTATTTGCAGGCAATCATGCCGCAGTGCATCGACGAGGTCAAAGCCAAGACCGGAATCGACATGCGGGACTGGAGCACGAGAAATGAAACCGAATCTGAAGAGCGGAACTTACGAGCACTACAAGGGCAATAAATACGAAGTCGTGGGTGAGGCCGTCCACACGGAAACCCGCGAGCGTATGGTCATTTACAAGGCCCTCTATAAGGGCGACTTCCCCGAAGGCCAGCTCTGGGCCCGGCCCCTAGCCATGTTTCAGGAAGATGTGACTGCGGCGGGGAAGACCGTGCCGCGTTTTCGCTTCCTGCATCCTTAAAAAAGATCTGCCTCAGCTGCCAAAGAATGCCTTGTTTTTTTTCGTGAATCTCCTAACATCTTTTCCATGATCAGCCTTCTGCTGTTGTTCCTGACCATCATTGTTTCGGGTATTTTTGAGCGCATCGGTGCGATCGCCCTTGAGCTGACCGGCATGCCTGAAGACCAGGCGGAATTCCAGGCCCTTTCAGCATTTTCCGGGGTTGGGTTCACGACCAAGGAAGCCGAATTTGCCCTGGGCCATCCGCAGCGAAGAAAGATTATCGCCGGGCTGATCAATTTCGGCAGCGCGGGAATCATCACCACGCTCATCACGCTCGGAGGAACGCTGCTTTCCGGCAAGAGCATCATCGAGACGTTCTCTCGCGATCCTAAATATTCCTGGATGCCGGTCAATTTGCCCACGTTTGTGCTGATCCTTTTTATCGTGCTTTTTTACCTGCTTTCGCAGGCCCTGAAAAAACCTTCCATGTCGAGACTGGTCAAAGAGTTTGTGTCTGCGTTTCTGCTCAAGGCCAAAATCGTTAAGCCGCTTAGCTTCCATGAGGTCCTTGTGAACGGAAACGGCTACGGGATTTTTCAGATCGAAATCAGCGACCAGAACCCCCTTGCCGGTAAAACAGTGCGTGAAAGCGGGATTGAGGAGCATGAAATCAAGCTTCTCTATGTCAACCGTCTGAGCGAATCGATCAATTCCCCGGACCGCAGCCACAGGTTTGAAACGGGGGACATCGCGGCCTTTTACGGCCCCATAGCAGCCGTCCACGACCATTGCGTTGATCTGCGCGAGGAAGAGAAAAAAGAAGACGGCACTCTCGAGGTGGGCGCGCCGGGGCCCGCTTTCGCGCTGCCTGACCAGAACGGCAAAACCGTTTCGCTTTACGACTACCGGGGCAGCAAAAACCTGGTGCTGGTGTTTTATCCCAAAGACCAGTCGTTTTTCTGCAGCGCGCAGCTCGAGAGCCTGAGCGGCCATCTGGAACAGCTGGGAGAGCTGGACACTGAAGTCGTGGCTATCAACCAGGCGTCTGTCCAGAGCCATGCCGGTTTCTGTGATTCTTCGAAACTGAAGTTTCCTCTTTTGTCAGATACGACCAAGCAGACTTGTAAGGATTACAAGGCCCTGATGTTCGGGGACCTTCTGGTTGACAGGACGGTCTATGTCCTGGACAAGAATTCCATCATCCGCTAT
>CAZMMY010000034.1:0-5735 GCA_964567495.1 uncultured bacterium | reverse complement strand
CCTGTTTGACGCCGGCAGCGGCGGCCGTACGCAGCAAAGTGCCGACGTTTCCTGACGGTGAAGTGGATATTAAAATGCAGGCATAACGCCGTCGAAAATGTATATCTTTTCGCCCTTGGCGGACGGGCGGGGGTCATAAAAGTGCTATCAGTTGACAGTTTTTAGTAGATTTCCTTTTTTTACGCAAAGTATTTTATTTCCTAACATGTTCATTTAAAACAGGTTAGGGAATAAAGCTGCTTGAATTAAAAAATTTTCATTGACGGCGCCCATTTTAAAGTGCATTATCACAACCGAAACATTGAGTGAAATTCTAGTCCGTAAGGCAGAATTCGCCTTGCGGATTTTTTTTTATCCCGGCGTCAAACCCGGTGGCCTTCTGAAGTTTTGAGGCCTCTCAATTAGTTTAGTCCTATTGAAAGGAGGATTTTCAAAATGGAAAAAGGTACCGTGAAGTGGTTTGATAACGCCAAATGTTATGGGTTTATCTCCCGTCCGTCCGGCGGTGACGTGTTTGTTCATCATTCTGCCATCCAGGGGGAAGGTTACAAGTCCCTCCAGGAAGGCCAGCAGGTCGAGTTTGAAGTGACCCGTGGTCAGAAAGGTGATCAGGCCGTTAACGTTGTGGCCAAGTAACACCTATAGCCCGGTGAGTGTGTTGAACATTCACCGGGCTATTTTTTTTGTTCAGTTGAAGTTTCCCCGCAAGTCTTCCTCATTATCTTTCTCCTTACGCCGACTGCTGCACCAGTTTGTAGTTCTCAAACGCGGCCTGCAGGATTTCAGCGGGAGAGTAAGCGTACTTGACCCCCTGGATCGGTTCTTCTCCGCCAAGCACAACGAGGGTCTCCTGACCCAGAGGTGCGATGCCCAGCAGAAAGGAGTCGTAATTCCTGCGGTCTTTCGCTTTGAGTGAAGCGGGCTGCAGGACCTGGAACAAGGCTTCTCTGGACAGCCTGCGCACGCGCATTCTTTGAAGGGCGAGATCTTCGAGCGAATTGATACCTTTCTCGTCCGCGAACGCGATGCGGAGCTTTGCGAAGTCCGGCATGGCCCGCAGCGTGGTTTTAAGTATGCTCCAGTCTTTCGTGGGCGTAGCACTGTCTCGGACGATGTGAAGCATCCGGATGCCGGGCCTGGTGCGCATCAGCTCCGCCCATTTCCGCGCGAATTCACCCGAGTGAAAGCCTGCATTGAAATTCAGGATAATTTCACCGTTACGGATGCCCTGCGCACCGGCAGGCAGGGACGGAACCAGGGATTCGTGGATGCCTTCTAGCGCGGCAGTCATATCCATGCCCATACCGGCCGCTGCGGGTTCATAAGCGGTGAAATCGAGCTCACGGGCCATGCGGATTTTGTCCAGCATGTCCTGTTTCGAGTCGAGAGCCCGGAGAAGGGCGGCAGGTGGAGTGCGAAGCTCCGACCTTTTCTCTTCTTTGACCGGTACGGGGCGCGCGTTCTGATAGTAAATAATCGTCGCGGTCACAACGCCGGCAAGCGCAGCGACAATTCCAAATATAAAAACAACGAGGAGCGATGCGCGAGAGGAAGCGCCATCTGCTATCCGCGGCTTAAAGAAAATGTGGATATGGATGCCCCGCCCTGGAACCCGTTCGAACTCGAGCGTGTAGTCACTTTCGGAGTATCCCGAAGTCTTCATGTGATACGTAACAATGTCCCGGAGTGTCGGCCCTGCGTTGGAGCCGCCTGTAGGAAGTTTTTCGGTGAAACTTCCCGGTACCGTGGCTTTCAGCCAGAGTTCGTTCTTCCCATTTGAATGTACAGTGAAGCTTCTGCCGGCGGTCCATGTCTCGCCGCTGGAGTTGTTGTTGATTTCGGGCCACTGGACAAGCGACGGATTCCGGCGGATGTCCGCACCAGCCCGCGCGGAACGGAGTTCGGATCTTTTTTCTCGCCTGGCTGGGGAAAAGCGGTCGAAGCCGTGCGCGATCAGCCCAGCCAGCAGCCCCAGGAGGCCGAAGGTGATGAAAATTGACAGGCGGGCCGTGACGAGGTGAGAGATTTCCTCGCGAGCTTCTCCCTTCACGACTTCCAGATGGCGGTATTCAGAAAGCTCCATGACCCAGTTAAAAAGGCCGGGGTCTTCTTCCATGCCGTGTTTCCAGGCGCTGTGGACGCGCTTCGGGTCAAAATTCTCTATCTCGAGGGCTTTTTTCATGTTGTCGAGCGCCGCTTCGGAGGAAACTCGCTGGCTGCCGATCGTTACTCGGTTCCACCCGCGTGCCATTTCAATAGCCCATAAGGTGGAACGGCGGCTGAGATGTTCGTGGGCAAAACGAACGACCAGCTCTTCCCTGGCTTTTCTTTCAGCGTCTGACAGGTTGTTTCCCGCGAGCAGCTGCAGGTAAGAGTGGTTTTTCTTGGTCAAATCATGCAGTTCATAATCGGAAAGTGTATCCATGGCTGCGCGGGTGGCCAGCGCGGAGCTGCCGAGCGGCAGGCCGTCCGAGGTTTTGGAATTTCCCAGCCTCGCGAGGGCGGTCTGGTAAACCAGGAGCGTGCCCGGCCTTGCATCCGCCGACTCACGGAGTTTGCGGGCTTCCTCAATGATGATGTTATGCGCGTCCCTGTGAAGAAGCTGCCAAAGCAGGTCGCCATCTGTTGCTGCGGCCAGCGTGCGGGCGAGGATAAGCCGTCCGCCGGTAGAAGTGTCTTCGAGCAGACGTGTAATGACCTGGCCGCGGCGGTCGCGGTACTTGCGATTGTGCGGTAATTCTGAAAGCTTGAGGAAGCGTTCCATGGCGTGCGGGTTCAGGCCCTGGACATAGTCACGGCCGCTCAAGTTGTTCAGGCGCAGAAAAACATGGTCGGAAAGAATCGGCGCGTCTGAAAACGTTACAAATGTCAGGCCGGAAGTCTTGCCTGCTTCCGCGGCTTCAAGCTCTTCGTATTTGCGTTTCGCTTTTTCATAGATGAGTTTGTTGACACGGCCTTTGAAATGCGTCAGCGGCCCTTGAGACGAGGAAAGAACCCACGGAGAGTGCGTCAGCAGCCAGCGGTCTTCTTTGTCGCTTTCTTCCGCGCTGTACAGTCGTTTCCAGGTTTCCCAGTCATAGCGCTGGACCGGCCCTGGGTCTTTTGCGTGAGACTGGGGTTCGCCGAGCTTCCAGTGCGTGTGGTAGGCGATGTCAGCGAAAAGAGCGTTGCGTACGATGAACGCTGCGCCCGTCTTGCCTTTGGCTTCCAGGCTCAGGGCGAGGCGGATTTTTTCTTCTTCCGTGCGCCAGAAGTCGCTGGCAAGAATATTTCTGACGGCAGGGCCATACTTGGGCGAGACTTCGGCGCCGCTATGAACGAGAAGTGAAACGAAGAACTCTTTGGCTTCGGCGCGTTTGGGATCGGCGTGGTTAAGCTGAACGACGCGCCTCAGGGCAGCCGGGTCGGTTTCGATAAGCTCCAGAGCATGGTCGCGGGCGAGCTTTGACATGTCGAGCTCCGCGCTCTTCATGTTGAGCGACCGGTGGACTGCAATCAGGTCAGCCAGGCGCTTTTCGCGCAGCAGATAATCGAGTGCTTTCTGGGCAACATCGGCTGGGCCGTGAAGGGCCATGTGCTCAATCTCATTGACCGGAATGTTGTTCTTCTGAAGGTAAAGTTCTGTCCATTCCCGCCGGTTTTCGGGATTGTTTTCCGTCAGGATGCGCTGGACTTCGCGGTTGGCAATGGGGTTGGCGGGCGCGGTGCTCTCTCCGCGCTGCTCCGCAGCGACGAGAGTCGGAAGCTTGAGAAGATCGAGCGCTGCTGCCGGCGCTGCTCCCGGTGTCTTGACGCCGTCCTGCTCCATCAGGTTGATCAGCTGTTTGCTTTCGGTTTCATCAGGCGCGACGAATCGTGCCGGGTACATGCGCGGAAGCGCCTGAGGGACTGCGCTTCCAACAGGTCTTTCGTCGGGAAAACGATAGAGCTCGAGCAGCTGGCGTTCGAAATGGGCATGGTTGGCCTTCAGCCAGTCCTGCATTTTGGCATCCACGGAGGCCGGGGCGTAAACAACCTCGACGCCGTACTCTCTGTCCACAAACCAGGTGCCCCAGGTTTCGACGGAGCCGCTTTTCTGCGTCACGCGGATGGGAGCAGGCGTGTTCATGACTTCGATGAGCGCTTCCTGGTAAAGGCCCGCGTCTTCGCTCCGTTTCTTTTTGGTCACTTCAGGATTGATCTGCCGGATCACGCCGAGTGATTTTTCGCCTGTCGCGGGGCGGCGGACCACAACGACTTCGCCTTCTTTCATGGTGTGACGTTTTTCGATGCGCTGGCGCAGGAAAATCTGCGGCGTCTGGATATGCGCCGCCGGCCGGCCGAGGACGGGTTGGCCTTCGGTGTTGTAGCTGTCGACCAGGATTCCGAAATCGGGCGTGCGATAATCCAGGAACTGAAGCGCGTCCAGCTGTTCTCGGATGAAGATAAAGTCCTCTGCGAATTTCCTGACCTCGGGAGGGGCGATGCCTGAAGCTTTGATTGCGATCAGGTGTTGGAGCTGAATGAGGTATTGGCGCACATCTTCGCGGTACGCCATGCCGCGTGTTTCCAGGCTTTTCAGTCGCGCGCGGTCTTTGACGGCGATGCCTGCGACGACTTTTGCGTTTGTCCAGCCGCCCTCGGGTATGTAGAAAGCCGTGCGTCCGCCGATTGCTTCGGTCGGATTAAGCGGGAAGCGCTTTGCATCGTCGAATTCGCCGTATGAGCGAATGGCCGAGGTCTGGATCAGTTTGTCGGAATCTGACGCAAGGACGACCCGCGGCGGAATCGTCAGGCTGACGTCCGCGACAGCGGGAGAATTGTTTTTTTCGTCCCAGTCAAAAATTTTATGATCTGAACGGAGGCCGATAGTCAGGACCAGCTTTTCATCGAGTCGCGGTTCGGCGATCAGCCGGACGATCTCCGCCGACGCCGCTTCCTTTGAGCCCGCAATCTTGACTTTGGCGGTGATCTTCATGAGGTCGTAATGTTTCCAGATGCTGAGCGGTACAGAGACGCGGACTGTGCGGCGGTTTTCGCTGTGAAAACGGGCGAGTTCGACGGCGGGCAGCTGGTCGCCCAGAGGCCTTTTGCCGAAACCTGGAAGCATCCACATGACCTCACCGTCCTTGCCCGGCACGCGGATGGTGCCGTAAACTTCCTGCTCCTGCAGGTTGTTGTGGTTCTGAAAATCCGTCAGCAGGATCCCCGAGGCGTTAAAAAGCCGGTCGCGTGTCGTTATGATGCGCTGGTTGTAGAGGGGCCGCCAGCGGTTGTCGATGCTCTGCAGGTAAGCTGAAAGTTTCTGCATGTCGGTCGACTTCACGTCCGCGGCCGCCAGGCGCGCGCTCAGGAGCGGGGCGCCGCCTTTCATTTTGTAGGCCTTGCCGGTGTCGCGGTAATTCAGCAGGGGCACGGATGAATCGGGATGCACGCTGATAAATCCTTTGCGTTGGGCTACGAGGGGGACCGTCGCGTCCTCAGACTCCGGGCCGAGGGTGTACGGGGCGAGTTCCTTGTAGTGAAACTCTTCAGCCTTGGTTGGCGCGGGGATCGGCTCAGGCAATGCCGGTTTTTTCGGCACGTTTTTCTCGCCGGTTGTGTCCACGTAATGAACTGCGACGCGGTCAAAAGGAGCCTGCGAACCTCCTGAAACGTGGTTCGATAAACGCAGGCCGAGATATGAAACGGCGGCGATCGCTGCGGCGAACAGCAGGGCGTGTACGACCTCCTTTACGGGGAACCACTCTGAGACT